>JBBRHN010000019.1:0-13110 GCA_038222685.1 Chthoniobacterales bacterium
GATTCTCCTGCAACCAAGATGCCATCGCGGTTTTTGACGACACGCCCGAGCGGCGGGTTGATCATGGGGTTCTTTTTTCGCGGCGGTAGTCGGTGCTGAGTGCGATCATGGTTTGGGCTTCGGGTAAATACGCAGGCCTTCGCGGGCGATTTTTTCCATCAGCCGGGGATTGTGGGTTTGCTCGGGGCGAACGACATCGAACTCGTAGATGATGGGGGCCTCATCGAGAGCTTCGGTTAGTTCCAGCCATTGGCCGGCGGTGGCCTCCGGGGCCGAAATAGCGAGATCAATATCGGAGGCGCGCCGGGCGTGGCCAGTGGCGCGGGAGCCGAAGACGCGCACCTCGCGCACGCACGGAAAACGCTCAAACGTGCGGACGAGACAAGCGAGATCCCGTGCGCGGAGGGCTGGCGTTTTCATGGTTTCAGTCCCATGCCAGGGTTTGAATCTTCCGCGCCATGCCGCCGAGCAGTCCGGCGTAATCATCGACGATGTGCCCGTAGATCTGGTTGGCGAGAGCTTCGTCGTAGGCGTGCGAGGTCAGGTTGCGATCATCGAGCATCTGAAGCCAGATGTCGGCTTCCTCGGGATTGGGAATGAGATTTTCCGCGAAGGCCTTTTTGAGGGTGGGCCGTGGCCCCCCGCATTCGTGCCCCTGTCGTTCGAGGTAGAGCTTGAGGGTTTTCCAGACGACTTCGAAGGTGAACTCAAACCGTTGCATGGTGGCGTCGAGGATGAGTTCGCTTTTTGGCTGGGCGACGGCTTCGGCGAGTCGGGCCGCGCTTTCCTTCACATCGGTCTGCCTCTCGAGGAATCGTTCTTTGCTCATGGCTTTTGGTTTGGTTCAAGTGCCAACAGCGGCAGACTAAAAGGATTTACGCAGATTGCGGAGAAAATATTCACCGTGGGAAACTAGGGAAACGAGTGGTCAACAATTCTTGACGAAAGGCCGCCATCCTTGCCAGGCAGGAGTCTTCGGCCAACGAGGCGAGGAAGCGGAATCGATCCTGCGCACCTGCCGGGGCGGGGTCGTGCGGTGGGCAAACCCGGCAGTTGTCACCGGTTGGCTCCACCGGCTGATCTCCACAAGCCCTCCGGGCTGACGGCAGGCGCGATTCCAGTGAAAGTCGCGAAGAGAACCCGGAGTTGTGATGGGTTGCGAATCACCGAGTGCGAGCACACTCGCAAACCTTTCGCGCCGGAGCGTCGGCAACCCCTCAACCCCGCTCTATAGGATTAACAAGATGGACAAGATTCGCTGAAGGGAACCTTGCCGGCGCAAGCGCCACCTATTTTGTTCCAAATCGCTCTGATTGCTGCCTTGCAGTCGGTCCAACGGAGATGTTATTTTCCATACGATGAGCACGCTAGCCGAGATCGAAGAGGCCGCTGATGTATTGCCGCTGCGCGAGAAACAGGAATTGGTTTTTTTCCTATTGACTCGTCTGCGCTCCGACGGCGCGGAGTGGCCCGCTCCCCGTGTCCTTCCCAAGGAGAAGATCGAAGGCTGGATCGCCGATGACGAAGCCGGTTACAAAAAATACCTCGCCGGGGAGTGAAGATTTTCCTCGATTCGAGTGTCCTGCCCTCGGCTTGCCAGTCGGACTGTGGAGCGTCGCGGGCAGTCTTTAGTCTTGCTTCGGCGCAAGGGTGGAAGCTATTGACCAGTCCTTGGGTGGTGTGTGAGGTGACGAAAAATCTGGCGAAATTTCCCCCACTTGCAACGAATCAATGGCTGAGGCTGCGTCAACAACTCGATCTCGTCGATGATGTCGTGTGCCTCCTGCTATGGATTGGCGATTCTGCCTCCTTACGATTTCCTGACCTATGAGCGAAAGGCGGGGCGTCTGTCGGATCGGTGAGTATTTCGGGGCGGTTCCTCTGGATCAAAGCAACCGGGCGTCGGCAAATTGAATCACTCAATATCGCCATTTTGCAAAAGGAACGTGACTAAATAAATGGGTCCCCTTTTTTTCTTGCTCCGGCTCCCTCGTCGAGGGGCGCATCTCCGAAATGTGCAAACCAAAGGAATGCGGGTAAGATGCCCACGCTCCTGTGAAGAGGCGTCTTTGCACATTTCAGAGATGCGCCCTCGTCGAGGGGCTTGATCTTTTGCTGTGGATGAGGCAAAGGTGTGGAAATGAAATTTGCGCCGTTCTCGATTGTGGTAGTTTTGGCTGTGTCGCTGGGGCTAACTGCATGCAACAAAAAGAAGTCGGATTTGTATGCGGGGGTTGATGGGGACTACGTGAGCGGAACGCCGTTGGGTGACCGCGTGGAGGGTGCTAATTTTTTCGGTCAAACTGTGCAGCGCGGCCAATTTTCTCCGCTTTATTTTGGGTTGGACAGTCACAATGTGTCGGCGTCGGAGTCGGCGAAGATCACGCAAGTGGCGACGGCGATGCGCGGATCTTCGAGCAACTTGATTGTGGCGGGATTTACAGATGATCGCGGGACGGAAGAATACAATCGTGGACTGGGCGAGCGTCGCGCGTTGGCCGTGAGGCAGGCGTTGATCGATGCGGGCGTGCCAGCGGGCCGCATCCAAACGGTGAGCTTCGGCAAGGAAATGCCGGCGGATCCGGGCAGCGGCGATGCGGCTTGGGCACTCAATCGCCGAGCGGAGTTCGGCGTCGTCAAGTAACGCGCTGTGCGCGTTCCGCTTCTCGATTTAACGCGGCAGCATGCTGTCGTGGGTGATGACGTCATGTCGGCTGTGAGCCGGCTTTTCGCTTCGCAGCAATTTATTTTGGGCGCGGCGGTGGAGGAGTTTGAGCGTGCGTTCGCAGCTGAGGTGGGGTGTGCCCATGCGGTGGGGATGTCGTCCGGCACGGATGCGCAATTGGCGATTCTGATGGCTTTGGGAATCGGCCCGGGCGATGCGGTGATTACGACGCCCTATACTTTTTTCGCGACGGCGGGATGCATTCACCGCGTGGGAGCGGAGCCGGTTTTTGTGGATGTCGAAGAGGCGTCGCTGAACATGGATCCAGCGAGATTGGCAGAGTATCTCGCAGGATGCGCGAAGGCCGAAGACGGAACTCCGCTTACTCGGCGCGGACGTCGCATCCGTGCGATTGCCCCTGTTCATTTATTCGGAATGTGTTGCCGCATGGACGAGATCGCGAGCATCGCAGAAAGTTATGGGCTGGCAGTGACAGAGGATGCGGCGCAGGCGGTCGGCGCGTCGTATCGCGGAGTGCGCGGTGTCGTGCCAGCCGGGGCGATTGCGGAGTCGGCTTGGTTTAGTTTTTTCCCCACCAAAAATCTGGGAGGAGCTGGAGACGGAGGGATGGCGGTGTGTCGCGACGAGAGCTTTGCTGAGCGGTTGCGGATGGTGCGCAATCACGGGATGGAGAAGAGGTATTATCACCGGCAGGTTGGCGGCAACTTTCGACTCGACGCGCTGCAGGCGGCAGTCATTCACGCGAAGCTGCCGCATCTGGGTGAATGGAACGCGGGACGGCGAAGGCATGCGGCGAGTTATCGCAAGGCGTTTTTGGCTGTGGGTTTGACGGAATTTGTGACCCCGCCAGTTGCGCCGCCTGCGGATTTTGAGAGCGCGCATATTTATCACCAGTTCGTGATCCGGGCGAAAGATCGTGATGCGTTGATGGTGCATCTGCAGCAGGAGGGAATCGGGTGTGCGATTTACTATCCGGTGCCGTTGCATTTGCAGGAGTGTTTTGCGGATCTCGGTTATCGGACCGGGGACTTTCCCGTGGCTGAGCGGGCGTCGGCGGAGACGCTGGCGTTGCCGATTTTTCCGGAGCTGACCGAGGCGGAGTTGGAAGCCGTGGCGGCGGCGGTCTCCGGCTTTTACTTCCGGTGAGCGAGTTGCTGCGATTTCCGGTGCTCGACGCGATCCCGTTTGTGAACGCGGCGTTTCTGGGGAGGATTCCGGGTATCGATGTGGACTGTGATCGCGAGGTGGCTCTGGAGCGTCTGGCTAGTGCGCACGAGCAGGCGAGGGCGGGGCTGGGATTCGTCGGAAGGCTGGCGACATGCGAGCAAGTGCATGGCAACCGCGTCGTCGTCATCGACAGCACGGAGGCGTATCCTGTCGGCGGGTGCGATGGTTTAGTGACGACGACGCGGGGTCTTTGCCTCGGGATCTATATTGCGGATTGCGCGCCGGTTTATCTCACGGATCGATTGGGTCGAGTGGTCGGCTTGGTGCATTCGGGTCGGAAGGGCACGGAAGGTAACATCGCGGAACGCGCCGTGGAGGCGATGTGCGAGGCGGGTGATGTCGATGCCGGCGACCTTGTTGCTGTCATCGGGCCATGCATTCGGCCGCCGCATTACGACGTGGATTTTGCGGCGCTCATTCGCGCGCAGCTCGCAGAGGCGGGCGTGGGGGAGATTCACGACGATAGGATCTGCACGGCGGCTGATCCGGCGGGATACTATTCCTACCGCCGGGAGCACGGGAAAACCGGACGGATGCTGGCTTTGCTTGCGCTGGTGTGAGTTGAATGGAGCTCGAGGTAAAAGAAGTGGGGCATGCCGGAGGATGTCCGTCCAAGTAGGACGTGCGCTTTTGGCTCTGGAGTCGTTCTCTTTGGCTCTGTATTTATGTTCCGTTTCAGGATCAAAAGTTCATTGCAGGCGGTGCCGGGAGTTGGATGACGGGGGAATCCATTGGGGAGTCGAGGGGTTGAACGGGCTCAGCTTTGCGAATTTCGGGTTCGGCCTCGGGAACGTCTGGGGATGGCGTGGGCTCTGTGGTGGGAGTCTGTGATTCAGGTTGAGGCTCGGCGTTTACAGCGATGGCTTTAGCGACGGGAATGGTGTCGTCTTCGATGCGTCCGCCGCCGGGACGAACGGATTGATAAACGTCGCTGAACCCGAGGAGCGTGGGTGCAACGACAGCGACCGGGCGGATGGTTGCGAGATCGACGGCGGCAGCGGCGCGGGGCCATTCGGCGTCGTCGTATTGCTTAGCAAAATTGCGAACGCCGCCGCCATGCACGTCGCAGCGGACTTGCGGAAGCTGGGCTTCGGTTGCGTATTCGAGGTAGGTGAGGCTTTGAGAGGAGGAGATGCCGGAGGAGGGATCTTTAAATTCGAGACGGCAGCGAGGGGTGGCGAGGAGGCCGGAAGTTTGACAGATTTCCACTTCGCGGAGATCGGCGGGTTTTTCGAAAGGTTTCGGCGGGAAGGGTTCCGCCGACGCGTTGATGATTTTTGTCCAAATGGGGAGGGCGAGATCTTTGCCGAAGGCACCTCGGAAAATTTTTGTGGGTTTGTCGAAGCCGACCCAGACGCCGCAAGTGACGGCGGAGGTGTAGCCAAGAAAGTAAGTATCGGTAAAGTTATAGGCGGTACCGGATTTTCCTGCGGTGGGGAATGCCCCGAGGCCAAATTCGCGGGATGCGATTGACCCGGCACCTTCGCGCATGATGTCTGCAAGGGCCGCGTGGGTTTGGAAGGCGGCAGCCGGCGAGATGGCCGTGGAAGTTTTGCGGGGAGCTTCGTAAATGACGGCACCGTCGGCGGACTTGATGGCCTTGATGATATTGAGTTCGCTGGGGCGCGAGCCATGGTTGGGGAAGACGGAGTAAGCGAGGGTGAGCTCATCGAGCGAGACCTCGGAGCTGCCAAGGAAGCTATTGGCGTAATCGCGGATCGGCGATGTGATGCCCATGGCGGCGGCGGTCTTTTTGAAAGGTTCAAGCCCGAGAAGCATGCCGAGACGGACGGTTGCGGCGTTTTTTCCCTTCACGAGAGCCTCGCGAGTGGTCATCGGGCCTTCGTATTCGTTTTCCACTTTTTCGACGCCCCATTCGCCGAGGATGCCTGTTTCCCCGCCGACCATGACAAAGCGGTTGTCGATACAAGCGTCCTGAAGAATTTCACCGGGAAAGATACCTTTTTCGTAAGCAGCCGCAAAGACGAGCGGGGTGAAGGCTGTGCCTGCCGGACGGCGGCCTTGGAAGGCGCGGTTGTATTCGCTGTGTTTGAAGTCCCGTCCGCCGACCATGGCGAGGATGCTGCCGGTGGAATTTTCGATGGCGAGGGCCGCGCCTTGGAGGTAGCGCGGCTCGGGAAATTTCACGCTCATGTTGCCCTTCGCTACAGCCGCCTCGATATCCTTCACGCTGTCGCGATATTGGGCGAACGTGGGATGCGTGTAGCCAGCTGTGCCCTCCACGCGGCCGAGACTGTCTCGGACGGCGCGCTCGGCAGTGCGTTGCATTTCGGCGTCGAGTGTGGTTTCGATACGGTAGCCGCCATTCATGGCGCGTTCAAAGCCAAGTGCCTTGATGGCCTGCTGGCGGATGGTGTCCACGGCGTAAGAGATTTTGAACGGGTTGGTGCGGCGAACGGCGTAGAGGCGGAGCTCGCTCTCGTCGCGGAATTGCTCTTTGGTGATGAACCTCATTTCGCGCATTCGGCCCAGGACAAAGTTGCGCGTCTCTGTGGCGGCTTCGATGTTGTTCCATGGTGAAAGCGCCTGCGGACTCTTGAGCAAACCGGCGAGTGTAGCGCACTGGCCAATGCTCATTTCGCTTGCTGGTTTACCGAAGTATCCGCGCGAGGCCGCCTCGGCGCCGTAAAACCCGCTGCCGAAATAAACGCGGTTGAGATAGCTCGCCATGATCTGCTCCTTGGTGAGCGCTTTTTCGATACGCCATGCGAGAAACATTTCGACAATTTTGCGTTCGTAGGTGCGCTCGCGTAGCTCGAACGAATTCCGCGCGAGTTGCTGGGTGACAGTGCTGGCGCCTTGGGAGATTTTTCCGCGGCGGTAGTTGGCGATCGCAGCGCGCGCGATGCCCATGTAGTCCACGCCGTCGTGCTCGAAAAACTTATTGTCCTCGGCGGCGACGACGGCTTTCACGAGCATCGGCGGAAGTTTTTCGAAGGAGACGGGCTGGCGATTTTGGATGAAAAGTTTGCCGAACTCTTTCCCATCTCGGTCAAAGAGGATCGATGCGGCTTCCATCTGCCCCACCTGAGCAAGGTCAAACTCTTGCGAGCGCTTCTCGTAATGCCGGGACATGATACCGACAGTAACCCAGCCGGCAAAGGCGAGGACGGCCAGCACGACGACAGGGATTACCAGCCATTTCCAGGAGAGGAATGGTTTCCGCTTGCGACGCACGGGTCGCTCCCAACTGTAGTAACGTTTTGCGATGGGAGTGTATCTTCCACGGACTGAGCCGCAGCGCAAACTGGAAATTCCGTGAGGAAGTTCTGTTACCCGGCGAAAAAAACTGCGAAGAAGACGCGGTCCAAAAATAATGCCTGCCTTGCCCAATAGAACGGTGCGTCTGCTTATTGTGTTGCTTGCCACGTTGGGGGCACTGGCGGTGTTGGTCGGTTCGGCGGTGCTTTCTTACCGCCATGCTCGTGCGGACGCCATCGCTAGGCTCGTCGAAAGGGTCGATGTCTGGCGCGAGGCAGCCGAGAACCTGATCTCGCAGGCCGAGACGAAACTGACGGGTCTCGGGCAGAGCGCTCACGCGGCGGCGAGCCCAGAAATGGCGAAAAAGCTCCGCGCGCTGGTGTCATCCGGCCCGCTTTACCGATCTGCGGTGCTCGTGCAAAACGGCGAAGTGATCTGCAACGATTCCGGCCCACTGGTCGCGCCGATTGCCGCCGCTCCGGAAATGCTCCGCCTCGGCGCCGTCAACCGCGTCAATCTCGTTCGCTTGGCGTCGGCGGATTCCGAGCGGGATCAGTTTGGCATCAACTTCAACTCAGGAGGAAATCGCTCGTTCAGTATTGTTGTCGCGAGTCCGGGGGTTGCGGAGTTGATGCGCTACGGCAACCGGAAGGCAGATTATATCGTGTTTTTGACGGATGAAGAGGGAGTTATTCTCGAACGCTCGGTTAATGCCTCTCAAGGAGGAGCGACGCCCGGAGGCGAGGTTCGCGAGGGATTCTGGGAAAGAGGCAGTCACATCGGTTTCACTCGGCAGGTGGACGGACATCCGTATTTCGTGTCGGCGATGCTACCGCAGCAGGCGTTGATGACGTTGTGGAGTCAGCATCTCCCGCTTTACGGCGCTCTGGCGCTCGTTTTGGTTGTATGTTTTTTTACAACCGCATGGGTGGTGAGCACGCACACGCGATCTCTTGAGGCCGAGCTCCGCGAGGCAGCGCGGCTCGATCAAATCGTGGCCCACTACCAGCCGATTTTGCATCTGGCGAGCGGTCGATGTGCGGGGGTTGAGGTGTTGATGCGCTGGCAACATCCCGAGCGGGGACTCGTGCCACCGATGGCGTTTATCCCCGAAGCGGAGCGCACGGGCGTGATCACACAGTTGACCGAACGCCTCATGGTGCGAGCGATGAACGAACTCGAAACAATCTTGCGGGAGCGGTCGGAGTTTAACGCTGCCATCAATGTTCCTGTGCAAACGCTGACGAATCCGGCATTCCCCGCGCATGTGGATCGCTTGATCGGACGCCGGTTCCGGTATGCTCAAATTTCCTTTGAGCTTACGGAGAGCACATCGCTGACAGAAAAGGCACTCGATCAACTGCGCGCCATGAAGGATCTCGGCATTCGGCTGGCTGTCGATGATTTCGGAACGGGCTATTCAAATCTTCGCTACCTCTCGGTTTTTCCGTTTGATTTTCTCAAGATCGACAAGGCGTTTGTGGACGGGATTTCGCACGAGGGCGGGAGTTCCGGGTTTGTGGATCAAATCGTCGCGATTGGCCGCTCGTGCGGGCTGCAACTCATCGCCGAAGGCATCGAGCACGGGCAGCAGGCGGAGTATTTGAAGTCACTCGGCGTCGAGTTCGGACAGGGGTTTTTGTTTGCTGCGCCGATGCCTATCGAAGAATTACGGAAATGGCTCGCGGAAGAACAGGCGTAAGACTGGCTTCCCATCCCGCCGCTTTGGCGTCATCCTGACAACGTGAAAAAAGGAATTTGTTATCTCGTGGGCGCGGGACCGGGCGATCCGGGACTGCTCACGCTCAAGGCGCGGGACTGCCTCGTGAAGGCCGATGTGGTGGTTTACGATTATCTCTGCAACCCCGAGATTCTGGCATGGGCGCCGGAGGGCGCGGAACGCGTTTACGCCGGGAAAAAAGCAGGCGATCACGCGATGACGCAATCTGAGACGACGGCGCTTTTAGTGAAGGAGACGTCAGCCGGACGCTGCGTGGTGCGGCTCAAAGGCGGAGATCCGTTTATTTTCGGGCGCGGAGGAGAAGAAGCGGCGGCGCTGGCGGATGCCGGATGCCGGTTCGAAGTTGTGCCAGGCGTGAGCTCAGCCATTGCCGGGCCAGCCTACGCTGGCATTCCTGTCACGCATCGCTCGCACAATACAATGTTGACGATTTTCACCGGCCACGAAGACCCGACAAAAACCGATTCGTCGCTCGACTACGAGGCGTTGGCGCGGATGCCGGGAACGAAAGTCATGCTCATGGGAATCGAGCGCCTTGGCCCCATCACAGACGGGCTCGCCGCAGCCGGGATGGACGGCCAAACGCCCGTTGCCCTCATTCGGTGGGCCACCACGGGACGGCAGGAAACTCTCACTGGCACGCTGGCCGACATCGCCGCTTCCGCCGAACGCGCCGCATTTAAAGCCCCCGCCGTCGCCGTCTTCGGCGATGTCGTTAAGCTGCGCCCGAAGCTGAACTGGTTCGAGTCGCTTCCGCTGTTTGGCCGTAGAATCGCCGTGACCCGCACGCGTCAACAAGCCGGCGACCTTGTCTCGCGACTGCGCGAACTCGGCGCGGATGCCTTTGAGATGCCGACGATTCGCATCGAGCCTGCGCCCGACAAGCGCGCGTTTTACGAGCTTGTTGTCGAGGCGCACAACTACGACTGGCTCATCTTCACGAGTCCGAACGGCGTGGACGCGTTCTTCCAGGCGTTCTTCGAACTTTACCACGATGCCCGCGAGCTTGGGGGCGTGCGCATTGCCGCGATTGGCCCCGCGACCGCCGCGCGCGTCGCCGCATTTCACCTTCAGGTCGATGTGCAGCCGGAAAAATACGTCGCCGAGGAAATCGTCAAGGCGCTGCAAAAGGAGACGAGCGTGGAGAATTTGAAATTTCTGCTCGCCCGGGCGGAAGGTGCCCGCGATGTGTTGGCGACCGAGCTCACGCGGCTCGGTGCCATCGTGGACGAAGCGGTCGCCTACCGCACAGTGCCCGAAACCAACGATGTCTCGGGCGGGCTTAAACGCTTTCGCGAGGAAGGTGCAGACATGGTCACCTTCACCAGCTCATCGACTGCCGAAAATTTTTATGCCCTCGGGCTCCCGATTCCGGACGGCCTCGTCCGCGCAAGTATCGGGCCTGTCACGTCAAAAACAATGAAAACGCTTGACATGCCAGTCGATGTTGAAGCAAAAGTTCACGACATGCCGGGCCTTGTCGATGCCATCGTGAAGTTCTTCAAGTCCCGTTGACAAAGTGCATCTCTTCACCGAATTTACACGTAAGAATGAGTAGTGCTATTAACAGAATGATTGCTGATCTTGAAGATATCCATACCTCGGAAGACGAGAACTTCGTGTCCGGGTCACTCACGCCGCCCGCGACGATTTGGTCACGCGTTGAGAATCTCATCGATCAAGAGGTGCCCCGCGTCCGCACCGATTGCGAAGGCCGCGTAGTCGAGATCAACCCAACTTTTTCGGCTATGTGCGGATTTTCTTTTCCGGAAATTCAAGGCCGCAAGCCCGGTTCGTTGCTCCAAGGGCCAGACACTGAAGCGAGTTGTGTCGCAAAGCTTCGCAGCGCCCTACTCTCTGGCACTGACTGCGACGTGGAGCTCTACAACTACCACAAAGACGGCACACGCTATCGGGTGTGGATTCACGTCAAGCCCATCCGCGACGAGTCGGGCGAACTCACTGGCTTCGAGGCAGTCGAGCGCAAGTTGCTCTGAGACGCGAGCTGTCGGTTTGGGCCATTCGCTTGAAATTTCGCGGAACTGGCCTGCGAAAATCGCTTTTCATCGCCAGCGGTCTGCCTAACTTCTCGCTTCGGCATGTTTAGCAGACTTTCAGACAAACTTCAGGACGTATTTAAGGATCTCCGTGGGCACGGGAAGATCAGCGAGGCGAACGTGACGGATTCGCTGCGCGAGGTGCGCATGGCGTTGCTCGACGCCGATGTGCATTTTCAGGTGGCGAAGGATTTTGTCGCGAGGGTAAAGGACAAAGCGCTTGGCGAAGACGTGCTGCGGAGCATCACGCCTGGGCAGCAGATTGTTAAGATTTTTCATGAGGAGTTGTGCGCGTTGCTGGGAGGCGACTCCGAGCCGCTGAATTTGGACAAGCCGGGCCGCGTGCTGGTGGTCGGGCTCAACGGTGCCGGAAAAACGACCTCGTCGGCGAAGCTGGCGCGGTTGTTGAAAGCGCAGGGGCGTTCGCCATTGCTGATTGCTTCGGATCTCCATCGGCCAGCGGCAGTGCAGCAACTCGGCGTGCTGGCGGGGCAGATCGGGGTGCCAATGTTCAGTCCGGATGCAGGCGAGACGGACGTCATCCGTTCGGCGAAAAAAGCGCTCGTATGGTGCGACGAGCAGCATGGCGACGTGCAGATTTTTGACACAGCCGGGCGTCAGGAGATCGACGGGCCTTTGATTGAGGAGCTCAAGCGCCTACGGGATTTTTTGCAACCATCTGAGATTCTGCTCGTTTGCGATGCAGCGACGGGGCAACAGGCAGTGAGTGTCGCTGAGCATTTCCATGCGGCGCTGGGGCTAACGGGGCTGGTATTGACCAAGCTCGATGGCGATGCGCGCGGCGGGGCGGCGTTGTCGTTGCGGGCGGTCACGGGGCGTCCGATCAAGTTTGCGGGCGTGGGTGAGAAGCTCGATCAGTTTGAGGTTTTCCATCCCGACCGTCTGGCGGGTCGCATTCTGGGAATGGGCGATGTGGTCAGCTTGGTTGAAAAGGCGGCAGAGGCGATCACCGAAGAGGATGCGGCGCGCATGGAAGCAAAAATGCGCACGGCGAGCTTCGACTTGGAGGACTTCCTTGAGCAGTTCAAAATGCTCAAGCGGATGGGTCCCCTCGAAAATATCCTTGGCATGATCCCCGGAATGGATAAGTTGAAAGATTCCTCGATTGACGAGAAGCAACTGAAGCGGGTGGAGGCGATTATTCTCTCCATGACGCCGCAGGAGCGGAAGCGCCCGGACATTCTGAACGCTCGCCGCCGCCAGCGGGTCGCCCGAGGCAGTGGCACGACCGTCACCGAGATAAATAACTTGATTTTGCGCTTCTCCCAGATGCGCAAAATGATGAAAAACACGGGTCAGATGAAAAAACTGATGGCCCGGATGGGTGCGGGTGTGAAGGTTTAGGCCTGAAAAATCCGTCGTCCGACACCGCAGACTTGAAACTTTAATCCAGAGCTCTTAGACTCAGCAGAATTATGGCAGTAGCAATCCGACTCCGCCGCGAAGGCAACCGAAACAACCCTTACTACAAAATCGTAGTGGCCGACCAGCGCCGTGCCCGCGACGGGAAATTCATCGAAATCATCGGCAATTACGACCCGAAAAAAGAGGGCGAAAATTTTGCGATCCAGCTCGATCGCGCCGATTACTGGGTTGGCGTGGGCGCACGTCCGTCGCAGACGGTCGGCAACATCATGACCAAAGCGCGCAAGAAGCTCGCCGCGGCCTAAGTTTTCCGTCCGCATGGAAGAGTTCCTGCGATACGTGATTAGTGCGGTCGTTGAGTATCCCGACGACGTGGTCTTCACGAAAACAGAGACGCCGGATAGGGTCATCTTTCATGTGGCGATGCGCCAGTCCGATATCCCGCGGGTGATCGGTAAAGGGGGCCACACGATCCAAGCCCTGCGCACTCTTCTCGATGCATCCGCCAGCAAACGTGGATTGCACGCTGCTCTCGAAATTGTCGAATAATGAAAAAACTCACTGCACTCATTTTTTCTGGTCTTATCTTGCTTCACACAGGTTGTGAGCAACATCCTGCTTCTTTGACGGTGCCGGGCTATGCTGAGAAAAAGGCTGCCAAGGAAAAAAAGGCTGCCTCTGGGGAGAAGACGGAGCCGGTGAATAAGGATGCACCGACGTTTTTTCCTTCGCCGACTCCGGCGGGTGAGTAGAGTTTTTTTTAGGGCCTATACGATTTTAGGTCGAGTGGG
>JBBRHN010000020.1:0-13050 GCA_038222685.1 Chthoniobacterales bacterium
ATTCCTGCGAGCACGTGGCATCGGTTTCAGCGTTTGTTGGAGGAGTCGCCGCTGGCGTTGGCGGTGTGCACGGAGAAGCCCTGCATTGCGGCGGCGCGGATACGGGTGGCGGCGGCGGGCGTTTGGAAATTGAACGACCTGCTGCGTCCGAGGGAAGAGTTGGTGGCGAGATTGCAGGCGCCGATGGTGTATCGGGGGATGGTTCCGGCAACGGAAGAGAGGCGGATTGCGTAATGTTTGCGGCGATCCATCTTCCGGCATTTTCTTTGCAAGCCGTGCTTCGGTGGCGTGAGGAGCTGTGGACGCGGGCCGTGGCAGTGGTCGATCCCGGGAGCGGATTGGTCGTTGGGCGCACGTCGGCTGCAGCGGCGCAAGGGGTGGAGCGCGGAATGACGGCCTCGCAGGCGATGGCGCGCAGCCAGGCGCTGGAGATGATTTCGCGCTCGGCGATGCAGGAGCGCACGATCGATGCTGTGCTCATCGAGAGCGCGTTGCGGCACTCGCCTTTTGTAGAGCACACCGCAGCGGGGCTGGTGACGCTGGACTTGCGCGGGACTTTTCCAAAAGTCGGGTGGCATACATTTGGGGATGACATGGTGGCCCACCTCAAATCCGTGGGGCTGCGCGCAGGTGTGGCGATTGGAAAAAATCCAGACGTTGCCCGCCTAGCGGCACGCGAGGCAAACCCGGTGAGCATCGTGCGCGATACGGGCGGTTTCTTGCATCCGCTGCCGGTGAGTTTTCTTGGGGCGTCAGAGGAACTGCTCGCGATCCTGCACGACTGGGGCATCGCGACGATCGGGCAATTTCTCGCGCTGCCTGTGCAGGAGACAGTCGAACGGCTGGGGCCGGAAGCACGGAAAATGTGGCTGATGGCGTCGGGGCGGTCGAGGCGTCCGCTACGATTGGTGAAATCTCCGGAGACCTTTGAGGAGAGCTGCGATCTGGGCTATGCAGTGGAAACCAGCGAGCCGCTTTTATTTTTGCTGCGGCGGTTTGTGGAGCAACTTTCGGTGAGGTTGCAGGCGGTTTATTTGGTGGTGACGCGGATGACGCTTTGTCTGCCGTTGGATAATCGGAGCACGCATGAGCACGTGTTTTCGATCCCAGAACCAACGGCTGCCGCGGATGTTTTGTTCCGGATTTTGAGCACACATTTGGAGACGCTCAAACTGGCAGAGAAGCCTGTCGGCTTGGCGCTGAGCGTGGAACCGGCGGTGCCGTCGCGGCAGCAGTTTGGACTCTTCGGCACAGCGCTGCGTGATCCGAATCGTTTTGGAGAAACACTGGCGCGGATCGGCGCATTGGTCGGGGCGGACAATGCCGGGTTTGCGAAAATCGAGAACACGCATCGCGTCGATGACTTGCGATTGGTCGAACGCGTGAGCTGGACGCTGGAAGAGTCCTCACTCCCCCACCCTGTCAGGCTCGGCCTGCCGTTGCGTCGGTGTCGTCCACCGGTGCCGGCTCAGGTGGAGGTGAAGCGGCGCTGTCCGGCGCGTGTTGTCTCGGCATTGGTAAGTGGAGCCGTGAGCGAGGCGCAAGGGCCTTACCGGCTTTCCGGGCATTGGTGGGAGGCCGGCGTGTGGCATTCGGAAGAGTGGGATGTGGCGTTGTCGCAGGGCGGGCTCTATCGCGTGGCGAAATCAGCCGGTGCTTGGCGAATTGAGGGATGTTATGACTCCGTTTGTTGAACTCCATGCGCGGAGTGCGTTCAGTTTTTTGCGCGGAGCCTCGCAGCCCGAGGAGCTGGCGACGCGTGCGGCGCAACTCGAAATCAGCGCACTGGCACTCTGTGATCGCGATGGTCTCTACAGTGCACCGCGCCTCCATGCGGCGGCTCGCGAACAGGGAATACGGGCAATTGTGGGCGCGGAACTCACGATGGAGGACGGCTGCATCCTGCCTCTGCTCGTCGCCACGCGCACGGGATATCGCAACCTCTCGCAACTCATTACAGCAGCGAAATTGCGCGGCACAAAAACGGAATGTGCGGTGACTTGGAAAGAGCTTCCGGAGTTTGCCGAGGGGCTTTTTGCACTGACTGGCGATGCGGAGGGGGTCTTAGATACGGAGCGCCGAACGGAATCCGAGGAGCGGCTCAAACGCTTAGTAGGCATCTTTGGAAAAAAGCGCGTGGTGGCCGAGGTCGGGCGGCATTTCGTGCGCGGCGAGGAGCGGCGCTTGCAGTTTGTGCAGAGCGCGGCGGAGACGTTTGGGCTGACCGTGATAGCAACAAATCATGTTCTCTGCCACGTGCGCGAGCGGCGACGGGTGCAGGATGTTTTCACGTGCATCCGGCATCACACAAGTCTCGCGAAGGCCGGACGTCTGCTCACGGCCAACGACGAACGCCACCTCAAGAGCGGCGATCAGATGCGTTTGCTTTTTGCTGATCATCCCCAGTTTGTTGAAAATACCTGCCATGTGGCCGAACAACTCGAGTTTGGACTCAAAAATCTCGGTTACGAATTCCCCACATTCGATGTTCCGCCAGGCGACTCGATGGATTCGTTTTTACGAAAAATGACATTTGCCGGTGCGCGCGGACGTTATGGACATCTTTCGCCGCGCGTGATGCGACAACTGGAGTTTGAACTCGCCCTCATCGCGAAACTCGGCTTCTCGGGATATTTTCTCATCGTCTGGGATCTGGTGAATTTTTGCACAGAGCAAGCGATCCTCGTTCAGGGCCGCGGCAGCGCGGCCAATAGCGCGGTTTGCTACAGCCTTGGGATCACGGCTTGCGATCCGGTGGGGTGCGGATTGCTTTTCGAAAGGTTTCTCAGCGAAGGGCGAAAATCCTGGCCCGATATCGACCTCGACTTGCCCAGTGGAGATCGGCGCGAGCGTGTGATCCAGGAGGTTTACCGGCGCTACGGTCCGCACGGCGCGGCGATGACAGCTAACGTCATCACTTACCGCGGACGCAGTGCCATGCGCGAAATTGGAAAGGCTTTGGATTTTTCCGAAGATGCGATCCGGCGGTTTTCGAGTCTTTTTGCGCATGGAGATTTTCCGCACACGATGGATCTCGAAGGCCAACTCGCGCAGGCAGGCATTCGCAAGGATCATCCGCAGGCAAGGCCGGCGGCGGAGCTTTATCGCGAGATCTACGGACTTCCGAGACACCTCGGCCAGCACTCCGGCGGAATGATCATTTGCCGCAACGAGCTGCACGCGATGGTGCCGTTGGAGAATGCGTCGATGGCCGGACGCGTCGTCGCTCAGTGGGACAAGGACGATTGCGAAGATCTCGGCATCATCAAAGTCGATCTCCTCGGGCTCGGCATGATGGCGGCCATGCAGGACATGCTGGAGATTTGCCGGGAACGCGGACGCCCGGTCGATCTTGCAACTATGCCGAAAGATGATGTCGCCACGTTCGCCCTGCTCCAGGCGGCGGATACGATTGGGACGTTTCAAGTCGAGAGCCGCGCGCAAATTGCCACGCTGCCGCGATTGAAACCGAAGTGTTTTTACGACGTGGTCGTCGAGGTCGCGCTGATCCGCCCAGGCCCCATCCAGGGACAAATGGTGCATCCGTATCTCGCCCGGCGCGATGGCACAGAGGCGGTGACGTATTTTGACGAACGCCTGCGCCCGGTTCTCGAACGTACGCTGGGCGTCCCGCTTTTTCAGGAGCAGTTGCTCAAGATGGCCATGGTTATGGCGGACTTCAGCGGCAGCGAAGCGGAGGAACTTCGCCGCGCCCTCAGCTTCCATCGCTCGCAGGAAAAAATGGAAAAAGTGTGTGTGAAGCTCAGAGCCGGAATGCTGGCGAAAGGTGTGACAGAGCCCATCTGCAACCAGATCGTTCGTGCCGTTCAGTCCTTCGCTGTCTACGGTTTTCCAGAGAGCCATGCCATCAGCTTTGCACTGATTGCTTATGCAAGCTGCTGGCTTAAGGTGCATCGCACGCCGGAGTTTTACTGCGGGTTGCTGAACAATCAACCTATGGGTTTTTACAGTCCGGCCACACTTCTTCGCGATGCCAAATCGCGCGGGGTTCGTGTGCGTCCGGTCTCCGTGATCGAATCGGATTGGGTTTGCAGCGTCGGTGAGGACGACTCGCTGCGGCTCGGCCTTTGCATGGTGCGTGGACTGGATCGCCATCTTGGGGCCCGGATTGTGAAAGGACGCCCGTTTGAATCGCTGGACGATTTTCGCGCGCGGCTCGCACCGGAAAAAAACCAACTCCGCCTTCTGGCGCGCATCGGCGCACTCAACGGCTTGGTCGAGCACCGCCGCGATGGCCTCTGGAAAATCGAGTCTCCGCTCGCTCTCGATGAACTCCCGCTCTTTGCTCAACAGATGCCTCCGCCGCTGGCGCCGATGGATGCAGGCGAGCGCCTGCAAGCCGACTTTTCCGGCACGGGCGTCACAACAGGCCCACATCCTCTCGCTCTCATGCGCCCCGTGTTGAACGGCATCGTCACGGCCGCCGAACTCGCGCTTTGCCGAAACGGCGCCCGTGTCGAAATCGCCGGCATGGTCATTTGTCGCCAAAGACCCGGCACCGCGAAAGGCGTCGTCTTTGTGAGCCTCGAAGATGAAACCGGTGTGACGAATGCGATTCTTGCGGCCGAGTTTTTCGAACGTCACCGCCTTCTAGTCACACAGGAAAGCTTTCTCCGCATCCGGGGCCGCGTGCAAGTCCACCAACAAACTGTTCACGTTCTCGCGCAAGCCGTCTCCCGACTGGAAACCGCGACCCCGCTCGCTGCAACGGCCTCACACGACTTTCACTAAAGCCGGAGACGTTTCACAAAGTCAGACACGCTTAAGATAGGAATACCTCGAAATGACTTCAGCGGGAGGAGATGCTGCTTGTCACCGCTCACGATGAAGTCAGCACGCGCAGCGAGAGCGCACTCCAGCACCATCTCATCGAAGGGATCCGACACAATCCCTGTGGCGCGATCTATTGGAAAGACCAGCTCGGCGGACTCCTTCAACGCCGCCACCCAGTCCACACATTTACGATCCGGATAATCGAGTCGAAGTTCTTCAAACGTTTCTTCATACTCGGAAAGCAACGGCGGGCTGACCGCCGCGGCGTAGTGTCCTTTGGCCCATGCACTCAAGCAATCAAAAGGAGCACCGCTCCAGAAGCAGGCGCTCATAACAACGTTCGTGTCTAAAACAACAGTCACCGATTGACCCGGTCTCGGGTTCTCGTGAGCGCCTGTTCAACCGCGCGTTCGCCACTGGCGTCCATGACCGGCAACTTGAGTCCGGCGAGTAGCATCAGGCGCACGCGGGAGGGGGTCAACGCAAGTCGCTTCCGCATAACGATCATGCCGCTCGAATAACCGACTTCCAACTCATCGCCGGCACCGACTTGCGCCATCTCGCGGATCGCCGCAGGAATAACCATCTGACCCTTCGTGGAAACTTTGGTAAGCATAAAGTAAGATTCAGCTTACTTCCGAAAAGTGTCAAGCCCGATACCCGTCAAAGCCTCGCGAGAGTGGGGATGTTATCGAAATGGGCGTCCCGGCTGTAAAGAATGAGGTTATTCTCGATAGCGAGCGCGGCGATCCAGATATCGTTTGTAGGAATCGGCTTCCCGCGACGTTTTAACTCACTGAAAATCGTAGCGTATTGGTGAGTCGTGGCATCCGTGCTGTGAGCGGTCCGCACACCCGGCTGGTTGAGCAGTTCGTGTAACACGCGCACTTGGGCATCCCCACGACGGATCGATTGGGCCCCCACACGAATCTCAGCAAGCACGATGAAGGGGATCACCAGCAGGCTTGCACGCTCAAAGATCTCCACGACCTCCGACTCGTTCGCGCAGAAGTCGATGAAGCGGTTTGTATCGATGAGGACTCTCACTTCCAGTCTTCGGGAGAAATCTTGTCCATGGCCGACAGCGTCTTCTGCCATGCGGCGCGATCGACCTTTCCCGCACTGGCCAAAACAGACTTCAATGTACGATAGCGGACGGGCTGACCGGTGAGCCCGAGCCCCCGCTCGATGGCTTGTAATGTGGCTTGATTGAGGCTGACCCCTTCAAGAGCGGCTGCCTCGCGAAGGCGATTGTCTGTCGTCTCCGAAACATCCCGCACCGTGTATTGCAGTGAACGCTTTTGCTCCATGCCTGCAGTAAACGCAATTCATGCAGGCACGTCAAGGGAATTCCGCGAAAGCACAGGAAGAATCTCGTTGAGCGCGTCCGAAAGATGCTTGCGCGCGATCTTGGAATTGGTGATCAATCTATTGAGTCCAACAGCAGAGCCGGGATTTTTTAAGAGGTGTTTGAAAACCAAACCGGGTGCCGGGCGTCCCGTTTGGGGATCGATCAAGACGTTGCCCGGCAACGGAAGGTCTTCGGCGCAGGTATCGCTAACAGCCCGCAATGAGAGTAACGGAATCCGCAAGCCCGCGCAGATCCGGGAAAGATGCGCCGTTTCCATATCGACAATTTGAGAGCCCGTATCGACTCCGAGCCGTGTCTTTTCCTCCACCGTGGAGACCACATGGGAGACGGTCAGAAGTTTGGCCTGGGCAATTGATGGAAGTAGGTCGAGGAGGAATGGCGTTGTTTCGTTGACGCCGACAAAAACGTCGCCCACCCCGACGTCAGACGTCAATGCCCCGGCGAGACCGGCAGACACGACGAGTGCGGGTGTTTGCTTTGCAAGTTTGGTTTCAAAAACGGCGGCCGCGCGTCGGCCTGTGACTCCAAGGTGCCAGACATCAACGCACATCCGCCTCGCCGCCGCCGAAACAAAATCGGCCGCCTCAAACTCCAATGCGAAGACGACAGCGATCATAACTCCGAGAAAGTGATACGATAAAGACGTGGGCCGGACGTTGCGGCATCCGTGCCGGGAGGGATCAAAGCCGCAACCTCAAACTCCCCTGCCCGCTCGTCTGGCACGCTCACCAACCAGTCCGTTTCACCCGGCAAAACAGAGCCGCCCAACTTTTTTGCGGCGCTTTCGATCAAAGCCCGGCGATCTTTCATTTCTTCTTTATTGCCGGAAAACGCCACCTCGCGGCGTCCGTCAGACAACTGGGCGGCGCCGAAATGCTCGGTCGCGATGTTCTCGACGGACTCGCGCAACTCGACCACCTCAGGGGCTGGCGTCGGCTGGCGAGGAGCCCAACCGCGCACGCTCAGAACAATAATCGTAATCGGCAAGGCAAGCGCCAGCAACAGCAGGGCGATCATTTGCCCGACCTGGCGGTTGATGCGAAAAGGAGGACGCGGCTCGGTTTCTGGCTCCATTGGATACCGGGAACCATGCCGTCCGCCAATCGAACGCGCAAGTCTATCTGGAGACGGGGATTGACCGCATAGCTCGCGTGACCGATATTTTGCGCCCTTCGGATGTCCATCGAACTCACACGCAATTTTTGCATCATCGCTCACATCGATCACGGGAAGACCACGCTGTCCGACCGCCTGCTCGAATTCACCGGCACCATTCAAAAGCGGGAATCCCAGGAGCAACTCCTCGACGCCATGGACCTCGAGCGCGAGCGGGGCATTACCATCAAGGCCCACCCGATCGCCATGGAATACAAGGCGAAGGACGGGATCACCTATCGCCTCAATCTCTCGGACACGCCAGGGCACGTGGATTTTTCCTATGAAGTCTCGCGCTCGCTTGCCGCGTGCGAAGGTGCCCTGCTCATCATCGATGCCGCGCAAGGAGTCGAGGCCCAGACCGTGGCCAATGTCCATCTCGCGGAAAAACAGGGACTCAAACTCATCCCGGTCATCAATAAAATTGACCTCCCGAATGCCGATATCGAAATGGCGACGAAGCAACTCGAAGACATCCTTGCCATTCCCGGCGAGGAGGCCCTTCTCGCAAGCGCAAAAGCCGGGATTGGCATTGAGGATATTCTCGAAGCCATCGTCGCCCGTATCCCCTCCCCAACCGGAAAACCTGATGCCCGTCTGCGCGCGCTGACATTTGATTCTTCATTCGACACCTATCGCGGAGTCGTGATTTACACCCGCGTCGTCGAGGGCACAATCAAAGCGGGCGATCCGGTGAAACTGATGTCCACCAATGCCAACTACGAAGTCAAAGAAGTCGGCATTTTCAAACCGCAGAACCCAAAATTCTTCACGCGCGACCGACTGATCGCCGGCGACATCGGCTATGTCATCGCAAATATCAAAACGAGCTCTGAAGTCAAAGTAGGCGACACCCTCACGAGTTCCCGCACACCCGCCGAATCGCCCCTACCCGGTTTTCAAGTCGTGCAGCCGATGGTCTTCAGCGGCATTTACCCGATTAATACAGCGGACTTCGAACATCTGAAACTCGCGATGGGAAAATTGCAGTTGAACGATGCCGCATTCCACTACATGCCGGAATCTAGCGTCGCTCTCGGGTTCGGCTTTCGATGCGGATTTCTTGGCCTCTTGCACATGGAGATCATTCTCGAGCGCCTGCGTCGCGAATTCGACATGGATATTATCGCGACTTACCCGTCGGTGATTTACGAGGTTTTGCGAACGAACGGCGAGTTGCTGAAGGTCGATAACCCGGATCAACTGCCTGATATGAGCGTGATCGACGAAATCCGCGAGCCGATCGTGCGATGTTTCATCATGATCCCGAACGAGTATATCTCGCCAGTGATGCAGCTCATCATGGATAAACGCGGAGAAGTCAGCCATACGGAATCCATCGACACCAAGCGCGTCATGCTTACAACCGAACTCCCGCTCAACGAAATCCTCGTTGATTTTGTCGATAAGCTAAAATCGATGACCCGAGGCTACGGTTCGATGGACTACGAGCACGGCGGCTACCGGGCGAGCAATCTCGTCAAGCTCGACATGCTCGTCAACAACGAGCCAGTAGACGCCTTCTCTTCCATCGTCCATCGCGACAAAGCCGAGTCCCGCGGACGCGCCCTCGCCGCGAAACTCAAAGAGGTCATCCCAACGCAACTCTACCAAGTCGCGATCCAGGCCGCCGTTGGCGGAAAAATTGTCGCCCGCGAAAACGTGAGCGCGCTTCGGAAAAACGTTACGGCGAAGTGCTATGGCGGCGACATTAGCCGAAAGCGCAAACTGCTCGAAAAGCAAAAGGAAGGCAAAAAACGAATGAAAGCCATCGGCTCTGTCAACATTCCCCAGGACGCTTTTATCAAAGTGCTGCGAACTAGCTAAAGATTATGTTTTTTCTCACCCCGCGTTATATCAAAGAAGCCAAGCACTACTTGCAAGGCGCACAAAAGTTTCTCAATTACAAACGCGACATCCTCTCGCCTGACGAGATTGCGCGTATCGAATCCCGGATGGCGACCCTCCGCGAAACCATGCGCGAAAAGCGCTGCGATCCCGTATTGGACGCCATGCGCGAACTCGACGCCCTCATAGGCAAAATCGCCCCGCCGCCCAAAGACGCCGGATGGCGCGAAAACGTCGAAGTTTTTCTCGTCGCCATCGTCATCGCCGCCGGCATCAAAGCTTTTATTCTTCAGCCTTTCCGCATCCCGACCGGCTCCATGCAGCCCACGCTTTTTGGAATCGTTGGCACGCCGACCGACACGCCGCCACCGAACATCGTGACTCGCGTGTTCGAGTTTTTCTGGCTCGGACGCCACTACATTGACCTCACCGCCAAGGAAGACGACGTCGTTGTTGGACTTAAAGAACGAACCTACGCCAACTTTTTCACCTTTACCGATGTCGTTTGCCGCAAAAATACTTACACGCTTTTTGTGCCGACCGATCCGCTAGCTCGCGGATTTCGCATCTTCCCCGGTGCCAGCTACAAAGCTGGCCAAGTCATCGCGCGCGGACGCATGGACACAGGCGATCAGGTGTTTGTCGACAAGGTCAGCTACAACTTTGTCAAACCGCAGGCCGGGGATGTCTTTGTGTTTAAAACGACAGACATCACGAAGATCGAAGAGAGTCTCAATCCCGCTATGGGCTCTCAGCATTATATAAAACGCCTCGCTGGTATGCCCGGAACGACCCTCCGGATCGATCCTCCCACGCTTTATCTCAACGGCGAGATCGCGCGCCAAGGGGCATTTCAACGAGTAATTAGCACGAAGAATGGTTACGGCGGCTACTCGAATGGCCCCGCCGGTGGCGGCACGTTCCCGTATCTCGGTTCTCCAAATGCCACTTTCACGGTTCCTGCCAAGTCGTATTTTGCCCTCGGTGATAATAGCTTCCACTCGCGAGACAGCCGCGATTGGGGCATCGTCCCTGAGCGAAACGTCGCGGGCCGCGGATTCTTCGTTTATTGGCCATTCACGAGCCGCTGGGGATTCATTCGCTAGCACTTTGTATTTCGAATTGAGAAAATGCAGATGCTGCGATACATTGGATAACGTATGAAAAACACCCTCATCACTGCCGCCCTCATTGCAATAAGTATCCCGGCGCTCCTCGCCCAATCGCCGCTCCCCGCCCTCCCGCCTGATGGCTTCGTGACTCTTCAGCAGATCGTCAACGAATTCTCGAGCAGTCCGGATGCCGCGCTCCAAAAGTATAATGGAATGCGCATTCTCGTTTATGGGCGCGTCGGCCAAGTCACGCAGTCAGACGATGCCGATGGAGATCCGCTCACCGTTTTCCTCCAGTTGCCAAACCAGACGACGCCGGATGTTAAGGCGGTTTTCGGGGCCGACGAAATCCCCACGACGAACATCACGGTTGCTCCGAATGAATCCAAGGCGACCGTTTTTCATCGGAACTGGGAAGGCCAACTCACTAGTGAGCGTTCGTTCATCGTCACGGGTGAAAATGCCGGAATCCGCGGAACCTTCGACAACTTCGTCGCAGGTGATATTGTTCTGAAAAACAGCGTCAAGCTCAGCCCTCCCATCCTCATGCAAAAGCTGCAGGAGCACGGCATTCCGACGGAGTAATTTGAGCGATTTCGAGTATCCGAAAACCTATGACGTAATTGTCATCGGCGCCGGGCACGCCGGCGTTGAAGCCGCGCTGGCGTCCGCCCGCCTCGGTTGTGAGACGCTTTTGCTTACACAAAATGCCGACACCGTAGGACAGATGTCCTGCAATCCGGCAATAGGAGGCCTCGCAAAAGGCCACATGGTTCGCGAAATTGATGCTCTCGGAGGCGCAATGGGCCTTAACACTGACGCAACGGGCATTCAGTTCCGAATGCTTAACGCCAGCAAAGGGCCGAGCGTGCGAGCCCCGCGCGCTCAATGCGACAAGAAGGCTTATCAGTTCCGGATGAAAGCCATTCTCGAACGCGAACCGCGTCTCGACCTCAAGCAAGGTAACGTCACGCAACTCACCGTGGACGACAATGGCGTCACCGGAATCGAAACAAACTTCGGCCTCCATTTTTCCGCCCGTGCGGTCATCGTGACCACCGGCACTTTCATGCGCGGTTTGCTTCACGTCGGCTTGCGAAATCAGACTGGTGGCCGTCTCGGAGACGCCGTGTCGACGTTCAGCGATTGTCTTCGCGATCTTGGCTTTGAAGTGGCGCGCTTCAAGACCGGCACGCCCTGCCGCCTCCTTGCAAAGAGCATCGATTTTACCCAATGCGATCCACAACACGGCGACAATCCGCCCCCGCTTTTTAGCTACCTCGCCGATACGATCGTGCGGGGAGAGGACGATATTTTCACGCTCAACGATTTCCGTGAAGGCCATTTCCAAACCCGCCAGATTCCTTGCTGGGTCACGCACACCAACGAAAAGACCCACGAGATCATCCGCTCCAATCTCGACAAGTCGCCCCTCTATGCCGGCGTCATCGAAGGCGTCGGCCCGCGCTATTGCCCTAGCATCGAAGACAAGGTTGTGAAGTTTGCAGAAAAATCACAGCACCAGCTTTTCCTCGAACCGGAGGGTCGCCACACCGACGAAATCTACGTTAACGGCGTTTCCACCAGCCTTCCGTTCGATGTGCAATACGCATTCATCCGCAGCATCCGCGGGCTGGAAAATGCGGAAATCCTCCGCCCGGGCTATGCCGTGGAATACGACTATTGTCCTCCCACACAGCTTTACACCACGCTCGAAACCAAACGCCTCCCCGGCCTCTATTTTGCAGGCCAAATCAACGGCACTTCCGGTTATGAAGAAGCGGCCGCTCAAGGCCTCATGGCCGGTGCGAATGCCGCGCTAAAGGTTCTCGGGCACCCGACGTTTCTGCTCGGACGCCACGAAGCCTACATCGGCGTGCTCCTCGACGACCTCGTCACCCGAGGCACGCCCGAACCCTACCGCATGTTCACCAGCCGCGCCGAGTATCGCCTCTTGCTCCGCCAGGACAACGCCGACCTGCGCCTTACCGGACGCGCCATCGAAGCAGGCCTCGTCACCGGCGAACGCGCCCGCCGTTACGAGGAAAAAGTCCAACGTCTCGCAGCCCTTCGCGCGCGCTTGCCAGAAATCAAAATCGATAACATCCCGGTCTCCCGTTGGCTGCGGCGTCCGGAAAATACCTGGCATGCTCTCCCTGATTCCCCGCGCAAAGAATATCCACCCGATGTGTGGGATCAAATCGAAACTGATCTCAAATACGAGGGCTACCTCAAACGGCAGGAAGAACAAATCGAACGCACAGTGCGCCACGAAGGTAAGTCGATCCCCACATGGATCGACTACGCCGAAATCAACGGATTGCGAAACGAAACCGTGCAAAAGCTCACCAGCATCCGCCCCGAGACCCTCGGCCAAGCTGCCCGCGTCAGCGGAATCACACCCGCCGACATCGCCCTGCTCAGCGTCTGGATTGCCCGCGGGCACAAAACCGTTTCGTAACGATCAATCGCCGCGTTGGCTTGCATTCTGTCCGACTCCAAGGTCTACTTTGCTTTATGAAAGCCACGGCGTTCGTCTTCTTCGCATCACTTGTGGGGTGTCTGGCACAAGAGTTTATTGCTCCCTCCGGCACACGCCGCGAGATTGTTCCTCAAGTCGAGGAACCAAATCCTTCTATTGAAGGAATCGTCAAAGAGGTTTTCGTAACGAGAAAGCCGTGGCAAATGGTCAACCCGCTCGCCCCGAAAACGTTTGGCTCGGGCGAAAAATTCGTTTCCAAAGATTTCGGCCCGGGCACGCCCGTCCAC
>JBBRHN010000021.1:0-13023 GCA_038222685.1 Chthoniobacterales bacterium
CCAAGACAACCGCCAGATCGAAATTATGGAAATTTCCTCCGGCATCAAAGCCATGGCGAAGGAACTCAAAATCCCCGTCATCGTTCTCGCCCAGCTCAACCGTAATCCCGAGCAACGCTCCGGCGACAGCAAAGGCCGCCCGCGTTTGAGCGACCTTCGCGAATCCGGATCCATCGAGCAAGACGCCGACGTCGTCGGTCTCCTCGTCCGCGAAAAATACTACGCTGAAGACGACGAAGCGCGCAAAGAAGCCGAAGGCAAGGCGACCCTCATCATCGCCAAACAACGTAACGGCCCCACCGGCGACGTCCTCCTCACCTTCCTCGAAGACTACACCCGCTTCGAAGAGCGAGCCGAAGAACGCCAGGAACAATAGGCTCACCGTCGTGACCTCCCCGATGTTCTTCACTAAGGTCCCGTCGCCTGTTGGCGAACTCACGGTTGCGGCGACGTCGGAGGGACTTTGCGGAATCTACTTTAGCGATCACGAAAACTTACCGAAGGGCTCTGCATCCTGGGTGCGGAGCGACGGCACCCGGTTTGCGGCAGTGCGAAAATGGCTGCGGTCTTACTTCGCAGGGACAACGCCTCCCGAAAATCCTACACTCATTTTTGCGCACGGGACGGATTTTCAGAAATGCGTCTGGCGTGTTCTGCAAGCAATCCCACGCGGCGAAACCCGCACTTACACCGACATCGCCTGCAGCATCGGCAACGTCCGGGCCGTGCGCGCAGTCGGTGCGGCCATCGGGCGAAATCCCCTTTCCATTCTCGTTCCCTGCCATCGCGTCATCGGCAACAACGGCTCGCTCACCGGTTTCGCCGGCGGCCTCGACCGCAAACGTTGGCTCCTCGCGCACGAAGGTGTCGAGTGCCCCAGAGCATCGGGACGGATGAACTAAATAAATACGGTCTCGGGGATTGAGCACCGGAATGATTCGTGCTGCAATGTCGCTCGAATGAGCACAAATAAACGACTTCGGGCGGGGGTTCTTTTTGGGGATGAAGTGACGGAGGTTCTTAATTACGCAAAGGCGAATGCGTTTGCGCTGCCAGCGGTGAATTGCATCAATACGAACTCGATCAACGCGGCGTTGGCGGCGGGTCGCGAGGTGAACTCGCCAATGATGATTCAGTTTTCCAATGGCGGGGCGCAGTTTTTTATTGGGAAGGGCGTGAAGGGCGAGGCGCAGCTTGGGCCGGTGCTCGGCGGGATAGCGGGAGCGCATTATGTGGACGCGGCGGCGAAGGCGTATGGGGTGCCTTTGATTCTGAATACCGACCACTGCGCAAAGAAACTTTTGCCGTGGGTGGATGGGCTGCTGGCGGCGAGTGAGGAGCAATTTGCGAAGACCGGGCGGCCGCTCTACAGCTCGCACATGCTGGATCTCTCGGAGGAACCGCTGGCCGAAAACATCGATACGTGCGCGAAGTATTTTGAGCGCATGACGAAGATGGGAATGACGTTAGAGATCGAGCTCGGCGTGACGGGCGGCGAGGAGGACGGGGTTGACAACTCGGATGTCGATGAAGCGCGTCTCTACACGCAGCCGGAGGATGTGGCGTTTGCTTACGAAACGCTCGGAAAAATCAGCCCGAACTTCACGGTGGCGGCGGCATTTGGAAACGTTCACGGCGTTTACAAGCCAGGCAACGTGAAGCTCAAACCGGCGATTCTCAAACACTCGCAGGACTTTATTCAGAAGAAATTCGACACGGTGTCGCAGCCGGTGAATTTTGTTTTCCACGGCGGCTCAGGTTCGTCGCGCGAGGAGATTCGCGAGGCGCTCGGCTACGGCGCGGTGAAGATGAATCTCGATACGGATTTGCAGTGGGCGTTCTGGGATGGCATTCGCGAATACGAGGCAAAAAACCACGATTACCTTCAGGGCCAGATCGGGAATCCTTCTGGGCCGGACGCGCCGAACAAAAAATACTACGACCCGCGCGCTTGGCTCGCGGCGGGCGAGGCGACATTCACGAAGCGTCTCGTTGCCTCGTTCGAGGATCTCAATTGCATCGGACGAAACGCCTGAGCCCATGGGCAAAATCTCCACGCACGTCTTGAATCTCGTCACCGGCCGGCCGGCGGAGGGAATGAAAGTCGCTTTGTATCGTCACGATGGCGGCACGAGCTGGCTGGTGGTGAGCGTGCGGACGAACGCGGATGGTCGCACGGATGAGCCTTTGTTTTCGGAAACGGATCTGGCGACCTGCGAATATGAGATTGTTTTTTCAGTGAGTGAGTATTTTGCGCAAAGGGAAGGGGCATTTCTGACCGAGGTGCCTGTGCGCTTTGCGGTAGCCGATGGGTCGGCTTCGTATCACGTTCCGTTGCTATGCACTCCATGGGCCTACCAGACTTATCGGGGGAGTTAGCATGGGAGCGCATTGCGGAACTGGCGACCGTCACGGACGAGCCGCCAGGCCTCACGCGCACGTTTCTTTCGCCGGCGCTCGAACGCTCCAAACGCCTCGTTGGCGAGTGGATGCGAGAGGCAGGGCTGGAGGTCTTTGAAGATCGTATAGGAAACGTCATCGGCCGTCGTGCCTGCGCTGATGCGGATGCGCCGGTGGTCGCCTGCGGCTCGCATCTGGATACAGTGCGAAACGCCGGGCGCTTCGACGGCGCGCTGGGGGTCGTCGCTGCCATCTCGGCCGCCGCCGCTTTGCGCGAGACGACGCTGCCTTATCATCTCGAAATCTTGGGCTTTTCGGATGAAGAGGGTGTGAGGTTTCAGACGACGTATCTCGGGAGCCGGTTTTATGCCGGCGAGGAATCCGGCGCGGAGAGCCCGACCGTGGCGCAGGCGCTCAAGCGGCATTTTCCGAATTTTTTTCAGCCGCCGCCACGCCGCCTTGCCGCTTATGTCGAGGCCCACATCGAGCAGGGGCCGGTGCTGGAAAATGCGGGCGTGGGTCTGGGAGTGGTGACTTCCATCGCGGGTCAAACGCGTTTGCGCGTCGAGCTGCGTGGCGTGGCGGGTCACGCGGGAACCGTGCCGATGAATATGCGGCGCGACGCGCTCGCGGGTGCCGCGGAATGCATCATCCGAATCGAAAACCTCGCCCGCGATTCGACCGACACGGTGGCCACGGTCGGTTGTCTCGATCTGGAGTCCCCCGCGTCGAACGTCATTCCGGGCTTCGCTTCATTCACGATCGATATCCGCAATCCGCGCGATGAGAGTCGCCGGGACTTTGTCGATCTCATCACTTCCGAAATCGGAGGTCTGGCCGGAGGGCGGCAGTTGGACGCGGAGTTTTTCACGCTCCTCGATGCGCCCGCAACCGCCTGCGATGCCGCAATGACCGGACTCCTCGCGGAGATTGTTTTGGAGCAACAGAGCGTGTGTCCGCAGCTCGCGAGCGGCGCGGGACACGATGCTGCCGCTCTCGGTCCCGCCGCACGCGTAGCGATGCTTTTTGTGCGTTGTCGTGGCGGGGTGAGCCATCATCCGGAAGAATATGCGTCGCAGGAGGATCTTGCCGGCGCGGTGAGTGTGCTCACGGATTTTCTCAGAAAGTTTCGACTGCAATGAAACCGCTAATCATCCGCAACGGCTTTATCGCCGAATCCATGGAACGCGCCGACATCGTCGTCGAAGACGGGTGCATCGCTCAAATCGCGCCGGGCGTTTCGGGTTTCTTCGGCGAAGAGATTAATGCGACCGGGCTCGTGATTTTTCCGGGTTTCGTCGATGCGCACGTCCACTTCAATGAGCCTGGACGCGGCCATTGGGAGGGCCTCGAGACAGGGCCGCGCGCACTCGCCGCGGGCGGCGGCACGGTCTTTTGCGACATGCCACTCAACTCCGATCCGCCCGTGCTCGACGCCGAGAGCCTTCAAACCAAACGTCGTATCGCCGAGGAAAAATCCGTTGCCGATTTTGCGCTCTGGGGTGGACTCTGTCCCGGCCACCTCGATCAAATCCCGCGCATGGCCGAGGCTGGAGCGATGGGATTCAAGGCGTTCATGTGCCCGAGCGGACTCGATGAATTCCCTCATTCCGATGCGGCAACGCTTCGCGAAGGAATGCGACTGGCTCGCGTTGCCGGATTGCCCGTCGCCGTCCATGCCGAAGATAACACAGTTGTTGAAGCGGCATCTGTGGGAATCAGCGGACGCTCGCTTCGGGATTTTTTTGCAACACGCCCGAAGGCGGCGGAGGTATCGGCGATTCGCCTGGCTTGCGAGCTGGCAGGCGAGACCGGCGCGGCTTTGCAAGTCGTCCATGTCACGTGCCGCGAGGGGTTGGAAGCGATCGCCGCCGCGAAAAAAGCCGGCGTTAATGTGACGGCAGAGACGTGTCCGCACTATTTAATGTTCGACGCCGAAAGCGCGATCTCGATTGGCGCGCTGGCCAAGTGCGCTCCGCCCATTCGCTCCCGCGAAGACGTCGCTGCGCTTTGGGCGTCGCTGGACGAAGGCTTCATCGACACGATCGGTTCCGACCACTCGCCCGCACCGCCCGACATGAAAACCGGCGATGATTTTTTTGCGATCTGGGGCGGCATCGCCGGTTGCCAACACGGCGCGTTGGCATTTCTCGGGGAATACATCCAGAGGCATCCCGATGGATTCGCCAAAGCCGCCTCTTGGCTTGCGGCGCGGCCCGCCGAGCGCTTTCGCCTGTCAGGAAAAGGCCGTTTGCAGGCGGGCTTCGACGCGGATATGGCAATGGTCGCGTTCGGTGACGAGCGCGAGCCCGCACCGGCATTCTACCGCCATCCGGCACACCCCTACCAGCACATCCGCCCGCGCTGCGCGGTGCGACACGTGTTGCGTCGCGGGGAGTTTCTCGTGCGCGACGCATCGCTGGTTGCGCCGGCCTCACGAGGCAAGTTTCTTCATCCCACAAACTGATGCCCCGCAAAAAATCCAGCGCGGAAATTTGGCCGACGATTCGCCGGTTCCTGCCGATGTTGTGGGTTTACTGGCCCAAACTGCTGGTGATTTTTGCGCTCTTGCTGGCCGTGAGCGGACTCGATCTTTTGCGTCCTTATTTGATCGGGAGAATTGTTGATCTCGCTTCACGGCAAGCCGCTTGGAACACGGTTGCGTGGATTCTCGTCGTCTTTTTTATCGTCATTGTCGCGAGAAGTATCCTTTTGCTCGCGCGCAATTTCCTTACTCAGCGAACTGGGATGCGCCTGACTTGCGACATGCGAGTGAATGTTTTCCGGCATTTGCAAAGTCTTTCGATCCGCTTCTACGATGCGCGTCACACAGGAAAAATTGTGGGCCGTGTGAGCACGGATACGGCAGCTATGCACGCGATGGTTACAGGGGCAACGGTGAATCTGATCGGCGACATCGTGACCATCGTGGCCGTGTTGTTTGTTCTGCTCAGCGCGAACGTGAGCCTGGCGATTCTCACGTATGCGATTCTCCCCTTTTTCGTCGCGAACTACCGCTGGCATCGACGGCGTCTTAGGGTGGAAAGCCGCCGTCACCGTCGCAACTGGGATCACGTGCTGAGCTTCCTCCACGAGCGTATCGCGAGCACGCGACTCGTCCGGGCATTTGCAACAGAGGGCGCCGAGGTCGAGACGTTTCGTCAGAGAATCGAAGCGGATTACGAAAACTACACTCGCGTAACCTGGCGCAACACTCTCCTCGCGGTGGGCGCGGATTTTCTCTCGGGCCTCGGCGTCTTCGCCGTGCTCGGCTACGGCGCGTGGCTGGTCATGCATCCTGAAACAGGCTTCACCATCGGCCAGCTCACGGCGTTTCTCTTTTACCTCGGACTCCTTTACACGCCGATCACGCGCATCGTGGAATCCAACGCCGTCATCCAACAAGCCGTCACCTCGTTGGAAAAAATTTTCGCCTTGCTCGACACGCAACCGCATATTCCTGAGAACGACTCCCTACCAGCTCTGACGGATGTTGAAGGTCGCGTCGCGTTCGACCATGTCCATTTCGCTTACCGTCCGCAACACACGACCTTGCACGACATCGACTTCAATGTGGCTCCCGGCGAAACGCTCGCACTCGTCGGCCCCAGCGGTTCCGGCAAAACCACCATCATTACCCTCCTCGCGCGTTTTTACGATCCGACAGACGGCCGCATCCTCGTGGACGGTCGCGATATCCGCGAGTTCAACGTGCAATCCCTCCGCCGCCAAGTCGGCATTGTCATGCAGGATAACATCCTTTTCTCGGGCACGATTGCCGACAACATCCGCTATGGCCGCCCCGACGCAACCCACGCCGAAATGCTCGCGGCAGCCGAAGCGGCTCACGCCGACGAATTCATCTCGAAGCTCCCGCAAGGTTATGAAACATGGCTCGGCGAGCGCGGTGTGCAGCTTTCTGGCGGCCAGCGTCAGCGTATTGCCATCGCGCGCGTGATCCTTAAAGATCCATGCATTCTCATTCTCGACGAGGCCACCTCCGCGCTCGATACCGAATCCGAACGCCTCGTTCAGCAAGCCCTCGAAACCCTGATGAAGCGACGCACATGCATCGTCATCGCCCACCGTCTTTCCACAATTATCAACGCGGACAAAATCCTCGTTCTCCAAAACGGGCGCGTCGTCGAGTCCGGACTCCACATCGAACTTCTCCAGACCAATGGCCTGTTCCGCCATCTCTACGATTTGCAATTTGCCCGCACAAAACCTGACGAAGCAATCCAGGATTGCCCGCTGCCAAATCCGGGGCTATGAGCGGGGAAGGGGAATATTTATGAAACCATCGCTCGGGGAAACACGCACTGTCATCGCAGCCCGCCACGCGCTCATCGCGCCAGATGGCCACGTGCCCTCTCAATTACCTGATTTTCACGCTGCCATTCCCCTCGTTCTGATCGCCCCGCCGTTGAGCTTTTCGTTCGCGCAGATCATGATCCGCTTTAGCGAAGGCGGGCGGGCGACGTTTCCGGCAGATGCGGACGAGACCGCGCTTTTCGTTCAAAGCGGATCCTGCACAGTCTCCATCGGAGCGGACTGCCACGGGCTGGACGTCGGCGGTTTCGCTTTCTCGCCCGCAGGTCAGCAATTCACCATCAATTCCTCAGATGCCGTCGTGACCTGTTTCCGTAAAAAATACCATCCCCTCGGCGAGATTCCGCCAGTCGTTGTGGGAAACGTCGCAGATGTCGTCCCCGTCGCGTTTCTCGGCAATCCGCAGACCATGCTCAAAACGCTGTTGCCCGATGATCTCCGCTTTGACATGGCGATGAATGTGTTCACTTTTGAACCCGGCGCCGGACTGCCGTTTGTGGAAACGCATGTGATGGAACACGGGCTGCTGATGCTCTCCGGCAAAGGCATTTACCAACTCGACTCCGCCCGCTACGCCGTCGCCGCAGACGATGTCATCTGGATGGCACCGTGGTGTCCGCAATGGTTTCGCGCCGAGGGCGACCAACCAGCCTCTTATCTCTACTACAAGGACATCAACCGCCACCCCGTCCTCAAATGACGATCCAGATCGATCGTCTCAGTTCTGAAATTGACGAACTCGCGACCTTCTCGGAACATCCCGCCCCGGCTGTCACCCGCGTGTTGTTCAGCCCGGAGGATCTACGCGCCCGCCGATGGCTCGATGAAAAATGCCGCGCCGCCGGGCTCCAGACCCGTTTCGACGCTGTCGGCAATTTTTTTGCGCGCCGAGTTGGTGCCGATCCTACACTTCCGCCGATGGCCACCGGCTCGCACATGGACGCCATTCCGAACGCCGGGAAATTCGACGGCGTCGTCGGCGTGCTCGGCGGCCTCGAAGCACTTCGCGCACTCGACGAGGCCAGCGTGCGCCTGCGTCATTCTGTCGAGTTGATCATGTTCACCGCCGAGGAACCGACACGGTTCGGCATCGGTTGCCTCGGGAGTCGGCTCATGTCCCGCTCGCTCTCGCCCGCTGCCGTCGGGGAACTTCGCGATCCCGAAGGCCGTTCTCTAGCCGACCTGCGGAGCGAAGCAGCGCTTACCGGATCGCTCGATGATGTGGCGCTTCCGCACGGTTGCTACTCCGCCTTTGTCGAGCTCCACATCGAGCAAGGCCCGATCCTTGAACGCGACGGATTCGACATTGGGGTCGTGGAAAAAATCGCCGCTCCCGCCGCGCTCCGCGTCCGCTTGGTCGGCGAGGGCGGTCACGCCGGTGCATTGCTTATGCCCGACCGCCACGATGCCGGACTCGGCGCCGCTGAAGCCGCGCTCGCACTGGAAAAAATCGTTCTCGCCTCCGGCAGCCCAGACGGCGTCGGCACGACAGGCGTCGTCCGCCTTCTTCCTGGCGCGATCAATTCTGTTCCCTGCGAGGCCCTCCTCGAAATGGACATCCGCGACACGCAACTCGCCACTCGCGACGCCGTGTTGCGAGGGCTGAGCGAGGCCATTAACGAAATCGCCACACGCCGGGGTCTCCAAGCCCACATCGAAATCATCAGTGCCGACCCGCCCGCCACCTGCGATCCCGTCCTTGTGAAAACCGTCGAAACCGTCGCCCAAAATGCCGGCCTGCGTACGACGCGAATGGTCAGCCGCGCCTACCACGACTCACTCTTCATGGCCCGCCTCGCGCCAATGACGATGATTTTTATTCCCGGCCGCAACGGATTCAGTCACCGCCCCGACGAATATTCCTCTCCCGCACAAATCGAACGCGGCGTCTGCGTGCTCGCCGAGACCTTCCGGGCGCTCGACGCATTTTAAAATCCTGCTTGCACCGCACAAAATCGCGCGTATTCCGTGTGCAGCGGATTTTTATATTGAAACATGAGTGACGAGGATTTGAATGCATTGAGAAGGCGCGAGGGCGTCTCGGCATGGAGGCTCCGACTCGCTACGTGGGTTGACTCGCCGGGCGTGCAACACTTTGTCGTGGCCGTGATTCTGCTCAACGCCGTTGTGCTCGGTTTGGAGACAAACAAGGCGTTGATGAGCGACTGGGGTTCCGCCCTCGTCCTTGCCGACAAGCTGTGCCTCATCGTCTTCATCATTGAAATCCTCGCCAAACTACTCGCCTACCGTGGCTCGTTTTTCCGGAGCGGGTGGAACGTTTTCGACTTTATTGTTGTCGGCATCGCCTTGGTTCCCGGCGCCGGACCTTGGGCCGTTTTGCGCTCCCTGCGTGTGCTCCGCGTGCTTCGGCTTCTCACCGTCGTGCCCGCCCTGCGCAAGGTCGTTTCCGCTTTTCTCCACGCTCTCCCCGGGCTCGGCGGCGTGGTGATTGTGATGGCGATTTTCCTCTATACCGCCGGCGTCCTTGCCACAAATCTCTTCGGTGCAGACTACCCTGTTTGGTTTGGCGGCCTCGGACGCAGCCTTTTCTCGCTCTTCCAAATCCTCACCCTCGAAGGCTGGGCCGACATGGCCCGCACCATCATGGAAAAACATCCTTGGGCACCCGCGTTTTTCATCCCCTTTATTCTCATCGCCACCTTTACCGTCCTCAATCTCTTCATCGGCATCATCGTTTCGACCATGCAGGAACTCGCCCTTGCGCCGGAAAAAACCTCCGCCCAACCCGCGGTCGAACTCCTCGACCGCATCGCCGCCGACCTGCGTGACCTCCGGGCAAAAATCTCCGACTCGCGAAACGAGACTCCGAAGTAAAAATCCCCGCTTGCCAGCCCGCAGCATCCGCTCCACTCTTTGACGATGAAGTCCATAATTGCCTTTCTCCGCCGCTTGTTCCGGAGACCGAGCCCCGCGCCCCAAGAGCGAATCCTCACCCGCTACATGCGGTAGTTACGCACCCCCGCTCATGAGCCGAGTTGCCTCTCATCAGCCGGACGAAATCCGCCAACTCCTCGAAGCCGGACGCGCCGTCGCTGAAGGGTTCTTGAGGGACAAAGGCTCGATCCCCGCCATGATGCTGGCCATTTCGCCCGAAGGTTTGGTGCTGCACTCCGCCGCGAGCACGACGCACCCCGAAGTCAAAGACGACTTCGCTGGCGCATGCCGTCTCCTCGCCCGCGCCAATCGCGCCGAAGCTGTCGTCCTCATCCTCGAAGCCTGGGCCCGCATCGCTCCCGAGGGAGGACAACTCGATGCCAACATCCGCCCCTCCACGGCCGCCGACCGCATCGAAATCGTCAGCCTTTGCGCCGAAGTTCCCGGCTTGCAATTCTGCGCCATCCACAACATCCACCGCTCCCCGTCGGGAAAATTTTCCCACCTCGGCGACGACCAAGGCATCGGCGGCGCCAATGTCCAAGGCCGTTTCGCCGCGATCCTCCCGCCCACATTTCCCACCGACATCGAAGTCCGCGTCGCCCGCCGCGTCCTACAAGGCTTCGGCATCAACCCCGACGGCACGCGCATCAACCCGCTCCTGAACTGAGCCTCAGCCTGGCGCGATCTCGCCAAAACAAGGGTTGCGCGAGGATGCAAAAAGCGCGTTATTGCGCGGTCATGAATCCCGTCCGCCGCTAGACCCATGTGGATCGTTGTCTTTGCACTTCGCTACAAATACACGATCGCCGTTCTCGGCATCGCGATTCTATTGTTTGGCCTGCTCTCGGCGAAAACGATGTCCACCGACATCATGCCGCAAGTTGACAGCCCGGAGATACTCATCGTCTGGAGCTACGCAGGTCTAAATGCCCGCGAGATGGCGGCGAAGATCACTTCATTCTCCGAAATCGGCACGCTCAACAACGTGGACGATCTGCTCGAGGTCCGCTCGGAGACATCCAACGGCGTGGCCTTGGTGCGGTTGAAATTTCAACCCTACGTCTCGCCCGAACTCGCACTCTCACAGGTCACGGCGATCTCGCAGACCATGCTCAGGCGGATGCCGCCAGGCACGACGCCCCCGCTGATTGTGCGCAAAAGTCCGTCGAGCGTGCCCATCATTCAGCTCGTCATTTCCTCCGACACGCTCAGCGACAGCGCGCTCTTCGACTGGGCGCGACTGGCTCTCCGCACGCAGATCCAGAGCATTCCCGGCATCCGCCTCTCGCTCCCCTACGGCGGCGCCTCCCGTCAGATTATGGTCGATATTGATCCCGGCGCGCTCAACAGCCTCGGGCTCTCGGCGGCGGATGTCGCTGAGGCGATCTCCTCGCAGAACCTCACGCTGCCGTCCGGCACGATTCGCGAGGGGGGTCGGGAAATGTCCATTGCCGTCAACTCGAGCCCCGAGTCGGTTGCGGAATTTCTCGATCTGCCGCTCCGAACCGTTGATGGGCAAACGCTCCTTCTCCGCGACGTGGCCAACGTGCGCGATGGTGAGGCGGTCGTGAACAACATCGCGCGCCTCAACGGCCAAAACGCCGTCATGGTCTCAATCCTCAAACTCGGCAGCGCGTCCACGTTGGACATCATCAATGAGGTCCTCGCACGCTTGCCCGCTATTCGTGCTAGCGCGCCGCCCGGTATGCGGGTGGAGCCGATTTTCGATCAGTCAGTCTTTGTCAAAGCCGCCATCGACACCGTTGCCAAAGAGATCGTTCTCGTCGGTGCACTGGTCGCCCTCGTGGTGTTGCTTTTCCTCGGTTCGTGGCGTTCGACATTGATCGTCCTTGTCTCCATTCCGCTCGCTTTGTTGTGCTCGGTGATCGGCCTCAAGCTGGCCGGCGCCACGTTCAATATCATGTCCCTCGGCGGGCTCGCGCTCGCCATCGGCATTCTCGTGGACAACGCACTGGTGGAGATCGAAAACATCAAGCGGCAAATCGCCAGTGGCAAACCTGTGCGTCAGGCAATCCTCGACGGCGCGCAACAAGTCGCCTTCCCGGAGTTTGTTTCCACAACAGGCATCTGCATTGTATTCCTGCCAATTTTTTTCCTGAGCGGCACGGCTGCGTTTGTTTTCAAACCGCTCGCGCTGGCCGTGATCTTTGCGATGGTCGCCAGCTACTTCCTCTCGCGAACTCTCGTTCCGTCCCTCGCCGCCCTGCTCCTGCCCGGCGAGGTCGCGAGCGCTTCCAAGCCTGCGCGCGGGCTTGCTCAATGGCACCACTCGTTCGAGGCCATGCTCGACCGGCTCTCCCGTGTGCAGCACAGCGTTCTCGAGCGATTGCTGCGCCGACGGTGGCTGGTTCCGATGGCCGTTGCGGCCATTGCCGCAGCGGGTTTCTTCGCGTGGAACAACCTTGCGCGGGAGTTTTTCCCGACGACGGATGCCGGCCTGATGCGGCTCTTCGTCCGCGTTCCGAGCGGCGTGCGGGTGGAGGAGACAGCGGAAAAAATCGCCCAGATCCATCGCGAGATTCGCAGCATGATTCCCGCCGAAGAACTCCTCTTTGTTGCCGAAAATATCGGCACGCCCACCTCGGTTAACCTCGCCTGGATCGAGAGCACGGCCGTCGGATCCTACGACGGCGAAATCCTCGTCCAACTCGCCCCCAAACACAGTCCGACCTCGGGATACATGGCGAAAATCCGCGAGCGCGTCGCAGAAAAATTCCCCGACGTGCAGATGTTTTTCCGACCCGCCGATGCCACCAGCCAGACGCTCTCGGGTGCTTCACCCACGACGTTCGAAATACGCTTCATCGGACGCGACGTGCCCGGCAACATCGCCCTGGCGAAAGATCTGACTCAGAAACTCCGCGACGTGCCGGGTGTGGTTGACGTGGTGCTGCGCGAGGTGCTCGATCTGCCTGAGTATTTTCTCGATATCGACCGCGTGCGGGCTGCGAAGTTGGGCATCTCGCAACAAGACGCCGTCCGCGCTTTGCTCACCGCCTTGGGCTCCGGCGGCACGGTCTCGCCGGGCTTCTGGGCCGACCCGAAAATCGGTGCCTCCTACGAGGTCTCCGTCGCGGTTCCGCCGTCCCGACTCCCCGACAAAGACGTCCTCCTGAGCCTGCCGGTCACGCCGGCGGGGGGCGGCGCGCCAGTTGTGCTCGGCGCCGTCGCTTCCATCAGTGAGCGCCAGACACCCGCCAGCGTCTCGCGCACAACACTGCAACCCACGTTCACCGTTCTCGCCAACGTACAAAACGCGGACATCGGAACCGTTTTGAAAAAACTCGAGCCGATCCTCAACGAACTCCGCTCCCAGCAAAAACCGTCGAATCGCATTGAACTCGCCGGTCAGGCCGCGCTCATGCAATCCGC
>JBBRHN010000022.1:0-12871 GCA_038222685.1 Chthoniobacterales bacterium
GAGCGATTTCTGAATGAAAAAAAAGAAGAAATGATCAAGGAGGGCGTTCGATTGCGCTCCATCGGTCGCATCACAGATCTTCCGCTAACGTGTCAGAAAAAACTCGCCGAAGTTGTCGATGCCACCGCCAATAATACGAGACTTCACGTGATTCTCGCGCTCAGCTACAGCGGCCGCTCGGAAATTATTGATGCAGTTCGCTCCATCGCGCGCGACGCCGCAGCGGGGGAACTTGGCGTTGAGGATATCACCTCTGAGTTCTTCGCTGACCGCCTCTTCACCGCAGGCATTCCCGATCCCGACCTGCTCATTCGCACGTCTGGTGAGATGCGGATTTCCAACTTTCTCCTCTGGCAGCTCAGTTATACGGAAATTCACGTCACAAAAAAACTTTGGCCCGACTTCGGCAAGGCCGATTTTTTTGAAGCCCTCGCTGACTACGCCACGCGCACGCGCCGATTCGGCGGCGTTTGATTTCCCCGCTTGTCGAAAAGCCCGGGATGCGCGAGGGTCACGAATCCAATGAAAAAAACCGGCTGTATCGCTCTTCTGATGTTTGTCGCCCTGTGCGCGAGCCTTTTTGTCAACCTCCTCCTCGTTGCGTTTCTCGGAACAAAAGGAAAAAGCTCAATCGCCGCAGTTCGCGTTCTGCAGCCGCGGGAATTTGATGAGCAAATCGTGCAAGATGGCGACTCGCGGACTCAGAAAATTGCGGTGATCCCGCTACAAGGTATCATCGGATTCGGCCAGGAAAATGCGCTTGGCGAATCTATGGTCGAGGACTTTAAAGAGGCGCTCGAACAGGCCCAGTTCGACACGCAGGTCAAGGCAGTGGTCATTGCAATGGATTCCCCGGGAGGCGAAATCACTGCCTCGGATGTGCTCTACGACGCGATTTGCAAGCTCGCCCGCCACAAGCCTGTCATTGTTTACTTCAATTCCATCGGTGCCTCCGGTGCCTATTACGCCGCCTGCGGAGCGAATTGGATCATGTGCAACGACACGACATTCACAGGAAGCATCGGTGTCATCATTTCTACTCTCAACTATCGCGAGCTTTTCGGGAAAATCGGACTTCAATCGCTTACTTTCAAGAGCGGAAAGTTCAAGGATATGCTCAGCGGAACCCGGGAAATCACGCCCGAAGAAGAAGCGTATGTCCAAGGACTCGTCATGCAAAGCTACGACCGTTTTGTCGGAATCGTCGCCAAGTCCCGTAAGCTCGACGAAAAAGACCTGCGAGCCGGAGTCGCCGACGGGCGAATCCTCAGCGGGACGGATGCCTACGCCTCCCAACTCGTGGATCAGCTCGGTTACATCGAAGACGCCTACGACAAAGCGCGCGAACTCGGATCTGCTCCCGATGCGCAAGTTGTGCGCTACCGCCGGACGTATCAATTCGGCAACCTCTTTCGGTTCTTAGGCCAGGCTCACACGACGAAAATCGAAATCGACGTTCTCAAGAATCGTGTCCTGCTAGAACCCGGTCGCATCTATTTGCTTCCTGCTTTTTTCGCGCCCTAGGTAAACCACACTCTCGTTGCGGCCTCGGCGACGACAGACGGGGTGAGATCACCAACGTTTTTCAGATTCGTTTGAAGCGCTTCCGCGCGCGCTCTCCAAGGTCGCCAACGCTGCAGATCAGAGCCTCCGAAAAGGCCCACCACGGCCAGCCCGCAGCCCGCTGCGATGTGCATCGCACCGCCGTCACTTCCAAGAAAATAACCGCATGCGCTGATGGCTGATACCGTTGCCTCCAAATCAGGCGTTTCGTGAAATGTGACCGGCATTTTTGTGCCGAGACGGGCAGCCAGTTCTTCTTTTTTCACGTCGTCGCCGGAATGCCCGCGAGCGTCAGATTCTCCCGGTGCCCAGAGAATAACAAATCCGAGGTTGGCGTGAGCGCAAGCAAGACGGCCTATCACGTTAGCGAAACATTCGGCACTCCACTGCTGCGACGATTTACGCGAACTGATATGAATTGCCGCGAGTTGCGTCCGCGCGGTCGTCTCCTGAAAACGAGCCCGAAGCATTCTCTTGCTCTCGGGCTCGGGATACATTTGAAGTTCCCCCGGCTCTCCAACCAGCCCGAAATCGCGCCCAATTTCCCAAACCCGCTCGACTTCATGTTTGGCATCCAATCGCGAGGAAGCGACGTTTCCCGGCTCATCGCCAAAAGCGTCGCTTCGCAAAAACCGGCGCGGATTAATCAACCCGACAAGACTGTTGATCCGTTTCGACGACGGGCTCGAAGCGGCAATGGCCACATCAAATCGCCGACTCCGCAGCTTTGCGATGAGGGCAACCTTCTGCAACGACCCGTAGATCACTGCTAGAGGTGAGGCACCATGATTGCGTTTTCTATATGCAAACACTTCGTCAACGCTCGGGCTTCGATCCAGAATCGCGCGATTGTAAGATGTGCAGAGCACCGAGATGCGGGTCTGCGGAAATTGCGCGCGTATTCCTGCCAGCAACGGCGTCGTGCAAATGAGATCGCCGATATTGTCCTGACGGACAACCAGCAGGTTTCGGGCGGGCGGTTGCAGAGCGACAAAAGTTACGCTGCGATAAACCAACTGTCACGCAATGGCTGGTCGTTTCTCATCGGAGGGGTGCTAGCGCTGAGCCAACACGTTTCGTTCATAGGCTTTGACCTGTTCGATCCAAGCCCCCCCGGACGGCGTGTTCTGTCGCCGGCAATACTCTTCCCACACGGCCCCGAATGGCAGCGATTTGAGTTCCTCAAGCAGGGCCAGGCGCGAGGTGAAATCGCCGTCGCGCTCAAGGGCTCGAAGTCGCGGCGTTGGCTCGAGCAGTGCCAGCAAAAGCGCCTTAATCGCGCTCCTCGTGCCGATGACCCAGGCTGCGACGCGGTTGATGCTTGCGTCGAAAAAATCCAGCCCGATGTGCGTTCGTTCCAGAAAGTCCCCGCGCACAATTTCCTCGGCAATCGCGCGTGTCGCATCGTCTAGTAAAACGACGTGATCGCTGTCCCATCTCACTCCTCGGCTGACGTGCAGCAAAATCTCGGGCACGAATTGCAAGACGGATGAGATTTTGTCCGCGAGACTCTCCGTCGGATGAAAATGCCCCGCATCCAGGCAAAGGATTTTTTGCCGTGTCGTCGCATATCCCATATAAAATTCGTGCGAACCGACCACGTAAGATTCCGACCCGATTCCGAACAACTTGCACTCCACCGCGTCGCGGTTGAACTCGGGCGAGATCGGGGACTTGAAGATCGCGTCGAGCGACTTCTCCAATCGTTCCCGAGGCCCCTTGCGGTCGATCAGCAGATCTTTTGAACCGTCCGGAATCCAAAAGTTCGTGATCGTCGGAGACCCCAGTTGGCGTCCGGCCTCAGCGGCAATGTTTCGACACGCGATGCCGTGCTCGATCCAGAAGTTGCGCACTCCCTCGTCAGCATGACTCAGCGTTTGGCCATCGTCCGCCAGCGGATGCGAGAAGTAACTCGGATTAAAATCCATTCCCATTTCGCGGTCTTTGCACCACGCAATCCAGCTCTCAAAATGCTCCACACCGTAGGCGTTGCGATCGATTTTCCTACCTCCCAGATCCGCATAGCATGCGTGGAGGTTCAACCGGTGTTTGCCCGGGATCATCGAGAGGGCTTCATCGAGGTCGTCGCGCAACTCGGCGATCGTCCGCGCTTTGCCGGGATAGTTGCCTGTCGCCTGAATCCCGCCGCCGCTCAACGTGCTGTCGGGCTTTTCAAATCCCCCCACGTCGTCGCCCTGCCAGCAGTGCAGAGAAATCGGGATGCGCGCGAGTTTCTCCAGCACGGCTTCCGTATCGACTTCAAGTTCGGCGTATCGTTCTTGCGCAGAGAGGTAGGGGTTCATGTTCTAAACACTATTCATTCGCGGGCCGGTGCGTGAATTGACGAAACGCGCTTCTTCATATAAAAAACGATCATGCCGCATGCGTGACTATTTCGCCTATTACCCGCTCACTGCCGAGGCTTCGGTTTGGGGTGTGGGAGTGACTTCCACGGGTTTCCTCCACGCGAAGCCGCGTTCTGCCTACCCGCCGGACGACTCCCGTCATCCACCGGATCATCTCTTCACATGGGATCGTGGTCGCGTCCTTCGCGCATGGCAGATTCTTCACATTCACGAGGGCAGCGGTGAGTTTGAGAGCCATCTCACGGGACGTTTTCGCATCCGTGCCGGGACAACAATCTTGCTTTTCCCCGGTGTCTGGCATCGCTACCGCCCAAGTCCGACAACGGGCTGGACGGAAAGCTGGGTGGAACTCGAAGGCGCGATCATGGAGCGTTTGATGGCCTCCGCGCAAATCGATCCCTCGCGGGCAGTCTTTCCGCCAAAGCGCCCGCCGATGTTTTTGCCGACGCTGAATGAGATTCACCGACTGGCCCGCCATCCCGCTAAAGGCTTCGCGGCAGTCCTTTCCGCTTCATCGCTCCAGCTTCTCGCGATGCTCGTTCAATCTATCGCCACACCCAGCCCGCCTCAAAGCGCGTCACTCGCTCTCGTTCAGCGGGCACGCAGCCTGATCGAAGCGCGGGGAGGGGACTCGCTCGCGATTCGCAAACTCGCCCGGGAACTCGGAGTCGCCGAGTCGCATTTTCGCCGCACATTCAAAGCGCACATCGGCCTCTCGCCAAAACGATACCACCGCGCCATCCGCCTCCGCAAAGTTCAGGCACTTCTCCAGAGCACCCCTTTAACAATCAGCGAAATCGCAGCACAGACCGGCTTCTATTCGGCGTTCCATCTCTCGAGCGAATTTAAGTCCGAAACCGGCCACTCGCCGTCGGCGTGGAGGCAACTCGCATGGAACGGTCACCCGAACGATCCTCAGAAAAATCGGGCCGGCGGGATTTGAACCCGCGACCTCTTGGACCCCATCCAAGCGCTCTACCAAGCTGAGCCACGGCCCGTTCTGAGCCCCGCACGATGCGCCCTTCCTATCGTGCATTCAAGTCTTTAATTCAGTCAGGAAACATTGTTGCCTGATTCCCATTCAGGCCTTAAAAACAAAGCTCACTTTAAATTCGCCATGCGCAAAAAAATCATCGCTGCCAACTGGAAAATGAACATGACCGTCGCTGAGACGGAGAGCTACCTAGAAGATTTCCGCCTCGATGTTGAAGACGTGAGTGGCGTCGAAATCGTCATCGCTCCGCCATTTACCGCCCTCGCGAAAATGTCCGAACTCCTCGGCGGCTCCCAGAAAATCCGCCTCGGTGCGCAAAACATGCATTTTGAAATGTCCGGTGCCTTCACCGGCGAAGTCAGCCCCGCGATGCTCCGGGAACTCTTCGTTCGTTACGTCATCCTCGGTCACAGCGAAAGGCGTCAGCTCTTCGGCGAAACCGACTCGCTCATTAACAAAAAAGTCGCCACCGCGCTCGCCTCCGAACTCAAGCCCATCCTCTGCGTGGGCGAAACCCTCGCCGAACGCGACGCAGGTCAGGAAAAAGACGTTCTTGAAACTCAGCTCCGCGGAAGTCTCGCCGGAATCTCCGCTGAACAATTGCTCGATATCGTCATCGCCTACGAACCCGTCTGGGCGATCGGCACCGGACGCAATGCCTCTCCCGAACAAGCCCAGGATGCACACGCACACGTCCGCGCCGTTCTCGCCGAAATCTCCGATGCCTCCACCGCAGCCAAAGTCCGCATCCAATACGGAGGCAGCGTCAAACCCGCCAACGCCGCCGTCCTCATGGCCCAACCCGACATCGACGGCGCCCTCGTAGGCGGCGCAAGCCTCGAATCCCGTAGTTTCGCCGAAATCGTCAAAGCCGCTGTTCCAGAGTAGCCAACTGCGGGAAAGTCGCAGATTCCTTCCGCGAAAGAGGGGCTTTGCAACTTCGCCAATTTTTGAAAGTTCCGTCGAAGGTCTCCGGAACGCGAGATTGCCTGAGGTTCGAGGAAGGCTCTTGAAATTGTGTTTGTCCAGGGAGCGGCGGTTTTCGCCAACCCGAACCTACTCCATATCCGCCGATGTCACACTCTGCTGTGGCCGGGAAGCAAGCACCGCCGCCTGCTCCTTAACGCTCTCCGCCGACTCATCAAAACGATACCCATGGCAGTTCGGACACGTGGTCACACGCGCCGTTACAATCGACTCGCATCCTTCACACACTTTGAATTGATCGGGATTATCAATGATCTTCCGCGCTCGCGCGGCTCGATCCGAGAGGTGCTCGTCAGTAGTAGCCATTTCCAGGACAATACCGTGAGCAGCCGAGCCAATCAAGGACTCCGTGTCGTCTGCGATGTGAATAAACTCGCCAGCCAACTCATGATCCCGCGATTGCCACTCGCATTCCGAACTCAACTCACATCTTATTCACAACGCTCTAAACCCCTCGCTGAAATGGTGATATCTATAACATCACATAATAAATGTAGTGTATAATGGCAATCTCTGGGAAACCCTGTGCAAGCCGTGACCTCCATCGACGTTTGCTGATTCTCCTGCTCCGCTTGCTACCGTCTCATTTGGGATTGCGATTGACGCTCGCAATCCCGGGCGGCTATTGAATGTCCGATGAAAAATCTCCTCTTGATTCCTCTGACTGCCGCTCTCGCCCTCAGCCTTGGAGCGTGTGCCTGCGGTTCGAAGCGCCCGGCATCGTCAACGCTCGAAGCTCGCTTTGCTGCCGCCGACGTTGATAAGGACGGCAAACTCTCGAGGCCGGAGGTGAGAAACTCGATGCTCGAACAAGCCTTTGTTTTGTTCGATACCAATAAAGATGGATCGATCACGCTCGAAGAATTTGTTGCTTGCGGCGGATCGGCGAAGTCTTTCAAGAAAATCGACACCAACGGCAACGGAGTTATTACACTCCAGGAAGCCAAAGGCGCAAAAATCGCGATCGATAACATGACCGCTGCGTTTTTTGTGGCAGACGTGGACAATGACGGCTACGTCACGCTCGGCGAAGCTCTGGCCTACCGCGAAAAAGTCCGCGCCGTCACACGCTGACCCGCTTTTCCGCGCACTTCGCTGTAAAATATTTCATAAGTTTTGTTGACAGTCTCAGCGATACGTGCTCTTATGAGCACTATTCATGGAGCTGACTCAAAAACAGGCCGCCGTTCTCGCTTTCATTGAGCAGATTCGGCGCACCCAAGGCGGGTCGCCGACGTTGCGCGAAATCCAAACGCACTTTGGTTTCGCAAGTTCCTTCGCCGCGAACCGGCACGTCATGGCCTTGGAACGCAAGGGTGCCCTCGCCCGCGCCGGAGGCCGTGCCCGCTCGATGGTTTTGACGAACCCGCCGCGATCTCCCCGCATCCCGGTGCTCGGCATCGTGCCGGCCGGTCACCCAGATCCCGCGGGTGATGAGAGCGAAGACGAGTTTCTCGATATTGACCCGCAAGCGTTCGGGCTCTCGCCTGCCGCGAAGGTCTTCGGTCTCCGAGTGCGTGGTGACTCCATGATTGATGCACACATTGTTGACGGGGATTTGGCAATCATGGAGGAAACGCCTGCCCGCCATCGCGACATCGTCGCTGCTCTTATTGACGGCGAAGTCACTCTCAAACGCCTCATCGCCGACGGCGTGGCCCATTTTCTGAAAGCCGAAAATCCCCGCTTTCCCGATCTCATTCCGGCTCAAGAACTCGTCATTCAAGGCGTCCTCAGAACCGTCGTCCGCACCCGTCCCATATAAAAAACTCTTATGAAAAAACGTCATCGATACGAATCCGGCGAAGATCTTTGGAAATGGGCCGAGGAAGCTGCACTCGCGAAGCAATCCGCCGCCGCAACTGAAGCCTCCGGGGACTTCGTCAGTCCGCGCGGCATAACCCCCAAAAAATGGTTCGGTTTCCTCCCGGGGCGAACGTCGCGTATCGCCGAAGAACGCTCCGCACCGGTTTAGCATCGAGCGAATTCGGCGTGAATGTTTGCCTCGTGGAGGAGCATCCTCCGGCATGTCCGACTTCTTGCCCCACCATTGGGTTTGCACCTGATCGAGATTTACAACTTTCGGTGACCCCAATCCGCGAAATTCTGGACTAGGCGAATCCACTTGAAGCTGATAATTCCACTCCACAATGCTTCGGAAATTTGCCGCTTTCAGTCTCCTCGTTGTTAGCCTGCTCTCGTTCTCGTGCGAGAAGCCCAAGCCACCTGCTCCACCGCCGCCCAACGTGACCGTGACGCCGGTCGTCCAGCAAGACGTCGTCGCTTCCAACACATGGGTGGGCGTTTTGGATGGTTACCAAAACGCGAGTATTCAGGCCCAAGTCACTGGCTACCTCCTGACTCAGAATTACAAGGAGGGCTCGTTTGTTAAAAAAGGCGACCTGCTTTTCACCATCGATCCCCGCCCCTATCAAGCCGCACTCGCACAAGCTCAAGCTGATTACGCGAAAGCCGTTGCCCAAGCCCAACTCCAGCAAATCACCCTCAGTCGCCAGACGCAACTCTACCAAACAAAAGTCATCAGCCAGCAGCAATACGATACGTCCTACCAAGACACTCAGGCCGCCATCGCCGCGGCAGCAGGAGTTCAGGCCAGTGTCCAAGCGGCCCAGGTCAATCTCGACTACTGCACCATCACCGCCGCCTTCGACGGAATCGCCGGACTCGCTCAGGCGCAAATCGGTGACCTCGTCGGCCCCGGCGGGCGGACCTCCGTCCTCACCCAGATCTCCCAGGTCGATCCCATGAAGGTTAACTTCTTCATCACCGAGGCGGAATACCTCCAAGCTGCGCCCTTACTTGCAAAACTCCAAGCCTCAGACATCTCGGAGAAAGACGGTCGCATCACGCTAAAACTCGCCGACGGTTCCGCCTTTCCTGAAAAAGGCAAATTCGACTTCGTGAACCGTCAGGTCAACACGTCCACCGGCACGATCCAAATCACTGCCCTCTTCCCGAATCCCGGCAATATCCTTCGCCCCGGTCTCTTCGCCCGCGTCACGGCCCCCGTCGAGGAACTCAAAGACGCCCTCCTCGTCCCTCAAGCGGCGACCGTGGAACTCCAAGGCAAATACTTCGTTGTCACCCTCGCGCCCGGTGATATCGCCAAACCTGTCTTTGTCGAACTCGGCCCCGTTGAAGGTCAAATGCAAGTCGTCAAAGGCGCGCTGAAGGCGGGCGATAAAGTGATCGTTGGAGGCATAGAAAAAGCTCGTCCCGGCACGAAGGTGAATCCTCAGCCGTTCCAGTCACCGACTCCTGCTCCTCAAAAAGCGGCATCGAAATAACCCGCTCGCATGTCGAACTTTTTCATTCGCCGTCCAATCGTCGCGATGGTCATCGCGATCATCACCGTCATCGTCGGATTGGTCTCCATGGCCGGCCTGCCCGTTGCTCAATACCCGAACATCGTCCCGCCGCAGATTCAGGTTCAGACCACATATGTCGGTGCCGACGCCCTCACCGTCGAGCAGTCCGTCGCCACCCCCATTGAGCAGCAAATGAGCGGCGTCGAAGGCATGGACTACATGTATTCCATCAATGCCAACAACGGCATGATGAGTCTCAACGTCATTTTTGACACGAGCACGAGCCCCACGACCGATCAAATTCTCGCGCAAATGCGCCAGACCCAGGCCTCATCGCAATTGCCACAAGACGTTCGCAACTTCGGCGTCACCGTCGAACAAGCCCTCTCGTCCCCGCTCGGCGTTTTCGCCATTTACTCTCCAAAAGGCACGTTCGATCCCACGTTCCTCGCCAACTACGCCTACATCAACATCAACGATCCCCTCACCCGCATCGAAGGCGTCGGCAGCGTGAGCATCTTTGGCGCAGGGCAATACGCGATGCGCATTTGGGTGAAACCCGACCGTCTTGCGACCCTCAACATCACCGTTCCCGAAGTCATCCGCGCCGTCAACGCACAGAATAACGTCAATCCCGCCGGCCAGATCGGCAGCGAACCCGTGCCGCCTGGACAGGTTTTCACTTTCACTGTCAACACCACCGGTCGCCTCGTTACACCCGAAGATTTCGGCAACATCGTTATTCGCGCCACTTCCGACGGCTCGGTCGTTCGAGTCAAAGATGTCGCCCGCGTCGAACTCGGTGGACAAATCTACAATCTGCAAGGCCGCTTCAATGGCCAAAACGCGGCCATTGTCGCCGTCTATCAACTCCCCGGCTCGAACGCCGTGGATACGATGAAAAAAGTCCGCGCCCTTTTCGAGCAGCAGGCACAAGCGTTTCCCGAAGATCTTCAATACACCGTCGCCCTCGACACCACGCTCGCCATCACAGAGAGCATGAAGGAGATCGTCAAGACGCTCTTCGAAGCGATGTTCCTCGTGATCATTGTCGTCTTCCTTTTCCTCCAAGGCTGGCGCGCGACACTCATCCCTCTCATCGCCGTCCCGGTTTCGCTCATCGGCACGTTTGCTCTTTTCCCCGTGCTCGGATTCTCCATCAACACACTTTCGTTATTCGGACTCGTGCTCGCCATCGGCCTCGTCGTGGATGACGCCATTGTCGTCGTCGAGGCCATCGAGTCCCACATCGAGGACGGACTCTCACCGAGAGACGCCGCCATCAAAGCGATGTCCCAAGTGTCCGGCCCCGTCGTTGCCATCGCGCTCATTCTTGCGGCCGTCTTCATTCCGACCGTGTTCATTCCAGGCATCACCGGTGCCATGTATCAGCAGTTTGCCGTCACGATGGCGGTCTCGGTTCTCATATCCGCGTTCAACGCCCTCACCCTCAGCCCGGCACTCGGCGCTCTCCTTCTTCGTCCGCGGACCGAAACCCGCGGCCCGCTCGGTGCGTTCTTCCGCGGCTTCAATAAGTTTTTTGGAAAAGTCACCGACGGCTATATCGGCATCTGCCGCGGCCTCATCCGGAAAATTTTCATCAGCCTCGCGCTGCTTCTCCTTCTCGCGCTCGCGGGTGGCGGCATTGGAGCCAAGATGCCGACCGGATTCATCCCTGAGGAAGATCAGGGTTATCTATTCGGCGTGGTTCAACTCCCGCGCGCCTCTTCCCTTCAACAAACCGCCGCCGCTTCGACCGACATCGAGAATATCCTCGAAAAAATTCCCGGCGTCGAACACGTCACATCCATCATCGGGTTCAATCTCCTCAGCACCGTCCAAAGCACCTACACCGGGTTTTTCTTCATCGCCATGGATGAATGGTCGAAGCGCAAAACGCCGGAACTCCAAATCGACGCCATCCAAGCCCGCATCAACAAGGAACTCTCCGCGCTCGCCAAGCCCACTGCCTCATTTGCCTTCCCTCCCCCTGCCATTCCCGGCATCGGCACTTCTGGCGGCGTCACTTTCATCCTCCAAGACCGCACGGGTGCGGACGTGCCATTCATCGCCAAGAACACTGAGCTTTTCATGGAGGCCGCACGCAAGCGCCCTGAGCTCTCGAACCTCTTCACCACAGCCCTCTGGGACGTCCCACAGATTTTCCTCAAAGTGGACGAAGCTCAAGCCATGGTCCAGGGAGTGAGCCTCAGCGACGCCTACCAGACCGTACAAACTTTCTTCGGCGGGTATTTTGTCAATTACTTCAACCGCTTCGGACTCCAGTGGCAGGTCTATATTCAGGCCGAAGGCGAATACCGCACCGACATCGAAAATCTCGGCCTCTTCTACGTCACCAATACGCAAAACGAACCCGTCCCCGTCTCTTCCTTCATCAAAGCCGAGCCAAGCTATGGCCCCGAATTCACCATGCGCTACAACATGTTCCGTTGCTCGCAAATCAACGCCGCAGTCAGCCCCGGATTCTCTACAGCACAAGCCATGAAGGCCCTCGAAGAAGTCTTTGCCGCAACCATGCCCGCCGGAATGGGATTCGACTACTTCGGCATGTCGTATCAAGAGAAAAAAGCCGCTCAAGGTGTTCCGCCCACCGCCATTTTCGCCCTCTCTCTCCTCTTCGTCTTCCTCATCCTCGCCGCCCAATACGAGAGCTGGACGCTCCCCTTCAGCGTGCTTCTCACCACCCCTGTCGCCATCTTCGGAGCCTTCCTCGGGCTCAGCATGCGTGGCATGCAGAATAACCTCTACGCCCAGATCGGCCTCGTCATGCTCATCGGCCTCGCAGCCAAAAATGCCATCCTCATCGTCGAGTTCGCACGCGACGAATACGAAAAAGGCAAACCTCTCATCGAAGCCACCCTCGCCGGCGCCAAACTCCGCCTCCGCCCCATCCTCATGACCGCCTTCGCCTTCATCCTCGGCACCGTCCCCCTCGCCATGGCCAGCGGCTCCGGCGCCGTCTCCCGCCGCATCCTCGGCACCACCGTCATCGGCGGAATGCTCGCCGCCACCCTCCTCGCCATCTTCCTCATCCCCGCCTGCTTCTTCTTCGTCGAAAAATACTTCGTCGGCGCAAAGAAAGAAGAGCCCGCGCCGCCAACCGAAGAAAAGCCCTCGGAACCGACTTCGACCTGACACGTTCGCTGGTAGATTTGCCTGCCGACGGAGCTCCTGCCCGACCTCAATTTGCTCGCAATCTTCCGCAAAAAACACGCCGCCACCCCTGGCCTTGATTCAGCGCATACTTGTGGCCCCTGCTCCGAGGCTGTCCGGCGAAGCAATCCCCCACCGCCTTCACAGCATCCGTCTGGAAAGCCTGCTGTCTGAGATTCAGACAACCTGAGGTTTGAGGAAAGGGGTTGAGACGATTATTGGTAGGGAGGGATCGCCGAGCCCGCCGACTTCTCTCGACGGACGGCTCGGCGAGCCATCCCTATCCATCTCGGGCGCTTCATTCGTTTTCCACGTGCCATCATTTCCTCCGGATGACATCAGGCTGTCTGGATTTCAGCTTCATAGCGTTCTGAGTGCGGCGGCAAAGCTCGCGGGCGAATGAATCCCTACCCCTTCGAGAGTCTGGCTCAATAATCAACCACAGACCCTCAAATTCC
>JBBRHN010000023.1:0-12834 GCA_038222685.1 Chthoniobacterales bacterium
CCCTACGCGAGCACCAAAGTCAGCGGCGAGCTCCTCGGCCATGTTTACTCCCACCTCTACGGAATCCGTTTCATCGGGCTGCGCTTTTTCACTGTTTACGGCCCACGGCAACGGCCCGATCTAGCCATCCACAAGTTCACCCGCATGATCCGCGACGGGCAACCCATTCCGTTTTTTGGCGATGGCAGCACTCGGCGGGATTACACTTTTGTAGCTGACACAGTGACCGGCATTCTCGGCGCGCTGAACTACACGGACTCGCCTTTCGAAGTCATCAATCTCGGAAATCACCATACCGTTTCCCTCTCGGAAATGGTTGCCGTTATCGAAGCAAACGTCGGACGCAAGGCCATCCTCGAACGCCTCCCCGAGCAACCCGGCGACGTTCCGCAAACTTGGGCAGACATCTCAAAAGCCACAACCCTGCTCGCTTACAAACCTGCAACTTCGTTCGAGCAAGGCGTCGCCGAATTTGTCGCATGGCTCGACGACGCAGGCTGAGTTTTGTCGGCAAATAATCCGATTACGGAAAGTGGCGGAAGCGCAGCCTCGCAACCAGCCAAGAAGATGCGATGCTCGTCGACCGAAAACCAGAACCGACGACGAAGCAAAGCGTGGCTGCGAGGCTGCCGTATCAACAAATTGTTTTTCCGAATTCAGCTTGCCAGACCAACGTTGAGGCGTCTCGCAACTTCTGTTTGATTGGCCTCGACTTTTTTCCCCTGACAAGGGAATGCGCTTGATTCGCACGCGCTTCCGCGGTTTCGGAAGTTGGGTCATGCTGAACCTCCTGTTCTAGATGCCGACATTTTCCAGCCGACAGCGCTACAACGGCCAGAATGTTGCCTGTTAAATCCTGCGCTGCCGTATCGGCAGCGTTGGCATACTTATCCCAATTGACCGACATCTCTAAGCCGTCAAATGCCCCAGAGGAGATGCGCCCGGAGTCGGGATCAAAAAAATGCCGGTGGATTCTTCGGAGCAACGTTTCTGAATCGCCGATCTCTTCGGGGATCAGATCATCGGCCATGTCAATTTGCGTTCTGCAAACCAAGAATAGGCCTCCACTATTTTGTAAGCCTCACGGGAGCACGCGTCCGCTTCGAAGTAATCGCGGCTTTGTCCCGCTCTCACTTCGCTCCCGGTTATGGACCATCCTTGTGCCGTGGCCTCAATATCGAGGTCACGCTGCGCATCATGCCATTCCAACTGGGCATAGCCCTCAACAGTCGGCGTGAGAAACGGCTCTAAAAAAACCGCTGTCTCGCGCTTCAAAAACATGAGGAATCCCACCATCCTGGCGAGCACTTCAGGCTTGGGCGATTTGGCTTTTTCCCCATCCCATCCAATTTGGAGAGTCATAAGTTCCACCAAGCGATGGCTAAACCTTCCCGATAGACCCGTGCGCTTGGAGTCGTAGAGAAACAGGAGTTCCGCCGAAAGGCCCAGGCGAGAGAGGGATGTCTCCGAGTTGTATAGCGGAAAATCCGCACTCATTGGTCGAGCTTCAATTCTAAAATTCCCTTCTTCTCTGCCCCGAAACCGCGAACAATTTAGAGATTGGCCTAACCCAAATCCTTGCCCGGCTGCAAGTCCAGACTCGAAACTCTGTATCCCCATGAAGTTGAAAGCACCACGTTCAATGCCAAAGGGGATATCTTTTGAAGTGGCGTTACTCATGCTCGGTCAATCTTCGGGAGCGTTAGCCCCATTTTTTCGCAAACCTCTTGAAAACCTGGTAGGGATTTTGTTAACAGATCCTCTATAGAAGGATATTGCACAGACCAATTGAAAAACACCGCATCTTCAGAATACAGGGACCGATCAACCAGCAATCGGCTATCAGGAGCGGCAGCAGCGGAGAAATAAAGAATGGCTCCCTTGATGGGCAACGCTCGGTCTTGGTTTCCCAAGCTCGCGAGAAAAGCGTTGCGTTCCTCTGCCGAGTCCAACGCGAGATGCACATAGCTCTCCAAACGATAATCAGCAACCGGTCTACCGGCTAAGCTCTCGAAAATTCCCGCCAGACAGTCAGATATAATTCCAACGTCTTGCTCATTTCGCGCGGTAAGAAAAGTGACGTTGATATCCTCCGCGTTTATCCGGAACTTCCCTTTGCGATTGAATAACGAAAAGTTCATCTCGTAATCGAACATCTTGTCGCCATCTCGGTGGAGTATTTCCAACGGACGCAGGCCATAGCCGCCAAATCGCTTCAACGCATTTTTGGCAATCTGATCCAGTCCAGCTTCGCTCAGCGGCAAAATTTCTGCAAAAGAGCTGGTCACAGAGAGGCTGAACTGGGTGACAGTAGCGACGCTCATGACTGATTTGACTTGGCCAGCACCCAATCCATCCTGCCACTTAACTCCGAAATGCGTGTTAAATCCACTGGAAACTTTTCGCTGTTGAGATTTGCAATTTTGCATGGAGCAAAAACCCGCCGAGATTTTTGCTTGTCGGATCGCGCGGTTTTTGCATATATGTGCTTTCTAATGAAGACCGCAGCCATAGCCCTCCTCCTGGTTCTTTCGCTCACGACCGCCGTTGTCGCGGACATCCAAGCGCCACCCGCTTCGGATTACGGCCCGACCCGCAAGCTCGGGCGCGGGCTCAGCAATATCGCTTTTGGCATCACCGAGATCCCCGAACAAATCACTGCCGTCAATTACGCCGAGGGCAATTCTGCTGCTTGGGGATACGGCCTCGTCAAAGGTGTCGGTCGCTTCTTTGCACGCGTCGGATACGGCGTTTATGAAGTCGCCCTTTTCCCTTTCCCAACCCAAAAAGGCACTTACTTCCCTCCCTACCGCAGCGACATCCCTTGGATTAACTCCGGTTATCAAGAATTCCCACCCGAGCTGGGCTTCAGCACGAACTACAACTACGTCCGCGATTACCAACGTGATCCAAACTGAGTCGTTCGCGTAGAAGCTTCTCGAAAACGAAAGCGGCCGCCTTCAAAAGCGGCCGCTTTTGTTTTCGCCCACAGGGCCAACCTCCCAGATCGGTGATTGGCCTGAAGTGAAGCTTACCCATGCCCAGCTCGGGGGTGCGCCTTTGTTGGGTTTGCCAATCGTGCCGGGATTGAGCACACGTGTCTCCCCGATCTTCTCATCCCGCGGCACGTGCGTGTGACCATGCAAAACAAAATCTGTTCCCCCGGGACGAAGCGGCGGAATGTGAATCAGGCGAAACGTCCACCCTTCCCGCTCCAGCAAAAGATGGATCGGAAGATCCATCCCGAAATCATTGTTCCCTAGCACCGCAGAAACGGGGCGTCCGAGATTCTTCACGCGCTCAAGCGTGGCCAAATCACAAAAGTCGCCGAGGTGCCAAATCTCATGCGCCGTTTGCAACGCCGCCCACGTGCTCTCCGGAAAACGCCCGTGCGTATCGGCGATGACGGCGATGTTCAACGTTCCCGATTCCTCGCCATTCACGTATTTTCCATTCCGGCAAAGATGCGCATTTGACGCAGCATCCGAAAAGCAACAGATTCAGTGCAAGATTTATGTGGAACTCCGCTCACGACCATGTCCTCGGCCTCGTTGCTTATGAGCCCGGAAAACCGGTGGAAGAACTCGCCCGCGAAATGGGCCTGCAACCCTCGGACATCATCAAACTCGCCTCAAACGAAAATCCGCTCGGCCCGTCTCCTCGCGCGCTGGAGGCCATGAAAGCCTGCCTCGAGCGCTCGCATTTCTACCCGGATGGAGGCGGGTGGGCGCTCCGAAACGCCATCGCATCGCGCCTCGGACTCTCTCGCGAAAACGTGATCCTTGGTAACGGCTCCAACGAGATCATCGAGTTCATAGGCCACGCGTTTCTCAAACCGGGCGACGAGGTCGTCACCGCCGGACACGCCTTCGCCGTTTACACATTGATGGCGCAGCTCTTCGGCGCAAAAACCATTGAAGTGCCCGATCCCGGGTTCACCCACGACCTCGACGCCATGCTCGCCGCGATCACGCCGCGCACGCGCCAGGTTTTCATTGCCAACCCAAATAATCCGACAGGCACCATGGTCGATCAGGCTGCGATTGACCGCTTCATGTCCCGCGTCCCGGATCACGTGCTCGTGATTTTTGACGAGGCCTACTACGAATTTCTCGACAATCCGCCGGACGTCGTTCGCTTTGTCCGCGAGGGGCGCAACGTCGTCATCATGCGCACGTTCTCAAAAATCCAAGGCCTCGCAAATTTGCGAATCGGCTATGGATTGGCACCGGAAAAAATCGCGACCGTCCTCCAAAAAACACGCCAGCCCTTCAACGCCAACGGCATCGCTCAAGCCGGCGCTCTCGCGGGACTCGACGACGAGAGCCACATGACGCGCACCCGGGAAATCACCATTGAGGGCCGCGACTACTACCAAGGCGAATTCGCCCGCATGGGACTCACGTTTGTCCCGAGCTCCGCCAATTTTGTCCTCCTCCGCGTCGGCGATGGAGACCGCGTTTTCCGGGCACTCCTCCAAAAAGGTGTCATCGTCCGTGCTATGCGCAGCTACAAATTACCAGAGTGGATTCGGGTCTCAGTCGGGACGATGGAGCAAAATCGCCGGTTCATAGCCGAGCTCCGCGCCATCGATCAAGCCGCCCCGTTGGCCCGCAGCTGAAACTCCACGTCGCCGTGAATTCCGAGGATACCATCGCGGCGATCTCGACCGCCGCCGGAGAAGGTGCTATCGCTGTCATTCGTATCTCCGGGCCCGCTGCATACGGAATTCTCGGCGCGATCTTTAAAAAATCCGGAACTGGCGGAACCTCGAAACCACGCCACGTCGACTACGGAAAAATCCTTGATGGCGATGAGCTGATCGACCAAGTCCTTGCCGTCTCGTTTCGCTCACCCTCAAGTTACACCGGCGACGACATGGTCGAGATTTCCTGCCATGGCGGAATTCTGCTCGCTGCGCGCGTGCTCGAACTCTGCCTCCGTCACGGCGCCCGCGCGGCGGAGCCCGGCGAATTTACGCAACGCGCTTTCCTCAATGGGAAAATGGATCTCACGCGCGCCGAGGCCGTCATGGACGTGATCCGCGCCCGAACACCCCTCGCCCTCCGCGCCGCCGCCATGCAGCTCGACGGCCATCTTGGCAAAGAAATTCTCGCCCTCCGCTCGGACCTCATCGCGACCATCGCCCACCTCGAAGCCTGGATCGATTTTCCGGAAGAGGACATCGACCCTGCCAGCGGCGACCAACTCGTCCAAAAAATGCAGCACTGCCGCGCCGCCATCGATGCGCTCATCGCCACCTCGGCCAACGGCCACCTTCTCCGCGAGGGAGTGCGCGTTGCGATTTGCGGCCTCCCCAATGTGGGAAAATCCAGTCTCCTTAATCGCCTCCTCGGAGCCGACCGAGCCATTGTCAGCCCGCAACCGGGCACCACTCGCGATACGATTGAGGAATCCGCCTGCCTCGATGGCATTTTGTTTCACCTCACCGACACGGCCGGGCTCCGCGAAACAACCGATCCCATCGAGCACGAAGGCGTCCGACGATCCATCAAAACCCTCGATCAAGCCGATCTCGTTCTGCACGTTTTCGACGCGTCCGATCCCGCTATCCCCACCCCGCTTCACGACAACGAAATTCTGGTTGCCAACAAATTCGATCTCGCAACCGATCCGTCCTCGCTCCCGCCCACCGCCCTCCGCATCTCTGCAATCAACGGCGATGGTTTTATCGAACTCGTCGCTTCCATGGTGAGTCGAGTCGGAGCAGCCCAACTCACGACCGCACCCTCCTTTGCAGCCATCAACGCCCGCCATACCGCCCTTCTCAAACAAGCCTCCGAATCCCTCACCTCCGCCATCGATGCGACCAACCTTAGGCAGCCGCCTGAGCTCACTGCCATCGACCTCCGCGCCGCGCTCGATGCCATCGGTCGCATCGTTGGCTCCGCCGATATCGAGGATATTCTCGGTCAGATTTTTTCAAGCTTTTGCATCGGTAAATAGAGCCCGGCGAGACTTGCGCAACCTCAAGACGCCGGGAGGAACTTCCAACGTCGAAACCTCAATCTTGAACTTCGAAGAGGATCGGCATCAATTGCCCATTGTTTCTCTGGAAACACGGATTTGAGGACCTTTCTTGGTCACTCGATTCGGTGTTCGAAGTTGAGGTTTCGATGTCTGATGTTTTCCCGGAACCATTTCGTCAAGGAACCAGATCGGGATGATTGAAAGCAACCGCCTCAGCTTCGAGGGGCAGACCAAATCGCATTTTTCTCCCAGCCCGTTCTGCGCCCGCGAGCGGCACAAAATCACCCTTGACGTGCAACCAGAGTCAACCAATGGTTCAGGCTCCCGCAGGTCATTGCAAACGATCACCTGCAAATGCGAACTTTCCAAAAACGACAACCGCTCGGGTCTCCTGCGCGTAACAAGAAACATCTCTAAATATGTCAACCGAAGCCAAGTGCCCCTTCAATCACAAACCCGCCGCCGGCAGTGGAGCCTCCAACCGAGACTGGTGGCCGAATCAACTCAAATTGGAAATCCTCCACCAGCGCTCGTCGCTCTCCGACCCCAACGACAGCGACTTTGATTACGCGGAAGAATTTAAGAGCCTCGACTTTGAGGCCCTGAAAAAAGACCTCCACGCTCTCATGACCGACTCGCAGGAGTGGTGGCCCGCAGACTTCGGACATTACGGACCATTCTTCATCCGCATGGCGTGGCACAGTGCCGGAACCTATCGCACCGGCGACGGTCGCGGCGGCGCGGGCAATGGCAGCCAGCGTTTTGCTCCCCTCAACAGCTGGCCTGACAACGTCAACCTCGACAAGGCCCGCAGACTGCTCTGGCCGATCAAACAAAAATACGGCCGCAAAATTTCCTGGGCCGACCTGATGGTTCTCACCGGTAACATCGCGCTCGAATCGATGGAATTTAAAACCTTCGGTTTCGCTGGCGGACGCGCCGACATTTGGGAGCCCGAACTGGACATTTACTGGGGTCCAGAAACCAAATGGCTCGACGACAAACGCTACTCCGGCGACCGCAATCTGGAGAATCCCCTCGCCGCCGTTCAGATGGGGCTCATCTACGTTAATCCCGAGGGCCCGAACGGCAATCCCGACCCGATTGCATCCGCGCGCGACATCCGCGAGACCTTTGCCCGCATGGCAATGAACGATGAAGAAACCGTCGCCCTCATCGCGGGCGGTCACACGTTTGGAAAATCCCATGGAGCCGGAGACGCGGCGCTCGTGGGTCCGCCGCCGGAAGCCGCCCCCATCGAAGAGCAAGGCTTCGGTTGGAAGAGCAGCTACGGCACGGGCAAAGGCGGCGATACGATTTCGAGCGGATTGGAAGTCACCTGGTCGACGACTCCGACGAAGTGGAGCAATGATTACTTCGAGAACCTCTTTAAATACGATTGGGAGCTGACCAAAAGCCCCGCAGGCGCTCATCAATGGACTCCGAAAAACGGCGCAGGCACCGGCACCGTGCCGGACGCCCACGACCCCTCCAAGCGGCACGCCCCGTCGATGCTCACAACCGATCTCGCGCTGCGATTTGATCCCGCCTACGAGAAAGTTTCGCGCCGTTTCTACGAGAACCCGGATCAACTCGCCGACGCGTTTGCCCGCGCATGGTTCAAACTCACCCACCGCGATATGGGACCAAAAGCCCGCTACCTCGGGCCGGACGTCCCCGCTGAGGAACTCATCTGGCAGGATCCCGTCCCCGATCTCAACCATGCCATAATCGACGCCCCCGATATCGCCTCACTCAAAGCCAAAGTCCTTACCTCCGGTCTCAGTGTCTCCGAGTTAGTCAGCACAGCATGGGCATCCGCTTCGACATTCCGCGGCTCCGACAAACGCGGCGGAGCGAATGGTGCCCGAATCCGTCTCGCCCCGCAAAAATTCTGGGCCGCAAATCAGCCTCCACAACTCTCCAAAGTTCTCGGCGTCCTCGAAGGCATTCAAGCAAATTTCAACGCCGCACAGTCGGGCGGGAAAAAGGTTTCCCTCGCCGACCTCATCGTCCTGGCCGGTTGCGCCGGAGTCGAGCAGGCCGCGAAAAATGCCGGCCACTCCGTCACCGTCCCCTTCACACCCGGCCGCATGGATGCCTCGCAGGCTCAAACCGACATCGACTCCTTCTCCGCGCTCGAACCCGCCGCCGATGGATTCCGCAATTACCTCAAAACAAAATTCACCGTGTCCGCCGAGGAATTGCTATTGGACAGAGCCCAATTGCTCACGCTCACCGCACCAGAACTGACCGTGCTCATCGGCGGCCTGCGCGTTTTGAATACGAACGTCGGACAAACCCCGCACGGCGTCTTCACAAAAAACCCCGAGACCCTCACAAACGAATTCTTCGTCAACCTCCTCGACATGGGCACCGAGTGGAAACCCACCTCAAACGAAGGCGATCTCTTCGAAGGCCACGACCGCAAAACCGGCGAACTCAAATGGACAGGCACGCGTGTGGACCTCGTCTTCGGCTCAAACTCCCAACTCCGCGCCCTCGCGGAAGTCTACGCCAGCGCAGATTCCCAATCCAAATTCGTCCGGGACTTCGTCGCAGCATGGACCAAGGTCATGAATTTGGACCGCTTCGACATTGCGTAATTCGGAGCGGCGCGGAAAATTCCGAATATGAAATCCCAACTTCCCCTTTTGCTCGCGCTCGGCGTTTGTATATGTGCGCTTTTTTTCCAGCAGCAAAAATATGCGGAGGAATCGTTGCGTCACTCACGTGCTTTGACCTCGCTGCAGACTCAATATGATTCCCTTGCAGCAGACCGGCAGTCCGCAATGAGGACTCGCGAGTTGGCGGACAAAGCCCTGCCGGGTGCCAAGGTGCTGGCCGTTCGGTATGCAGCCTTGAATTCGCCGTCTGGATCCTCTCAGAAAAAGTCCCGCTGATGCGGTGCTGACGGCACCTCCGGAAGGTCGGAACACTTAGACATTCAAAAGCGTGCGATAGTCGTAATTTCTCACGAAATTCCAGCAGGCATTTTCAATCTGCGGTTGCGACGGCGAACGAAAACGTGCATCCGCCTCCCGGAGTATCGGTGACCGACAAAGTGCTTCCGTGCGCTTCCACGATCCGTTTGCAAAAATCCAATCCGAGGCCGAACGAGGAAAGTCCGGTCGGCGTGAGCCCCTCGCCGTGTCGATGCTTCGTAAAGACATTGGGTTTTTCCTCGTCGGAAATTCCGGGACCGTTGTCGATCACACGAAAAAGGCAGGCACCCGGCTGTAGCTCCGCCGTCAGGAGAATCCTGCTGTGCGACGGACAGAATTTGACGGCATTCGAAATCAGGTTCATCAGCACCCTGTAAAGAAGAGACTGATCTGCGAGCACCGAAATCAATTGAGGCGGATAGGCTACTTGAAATTCGTGCGGCGCCGCGTCGGCAAGTGGCTTGATCGTGTTGAAAAGATCCCGGAACAAGAGGCCGACGTCCACAGGCTGCCTGTCGAGTCCGTTTTCGAATTGGTTGACCTGCAAGATGCCGTTGAGCATTTCGAGAAGCTGCCCACTCGTGCTGCGGATCACATCAATCAGCTCTTTTTGCTCAGCATCAAGTGGCAGGTCATCGCCCAAGAGTTCGAGGCAGGTAATGGAGGCGGCGACCGGAGTGCGCATGTCGTGCACCATGGCGTGAAGGACGTCGTCGCGTTCGTTCTCCGCCCGCTGGAGGGCGTGGAGGCTTTTGGCGAGGATTTTTGAGGAGATCCTCAGACGGATTTCCGACATGACCGAGAGTCCGATTGTCTCAAGAATTTGCAGGTCGGTCGCTGACCACTCCTTGGGCTCACCGCAAATCGCGCAGAGTGAGCCGATAACAAAACCGTCCTCTGTGATGAGGGGGGTTCCGAGGTAGGCAACGACCCCGAGCTCTTCAATGGCAAGGTTGTCTTTCACGCGGGGGTGCTCACGCGCGTTGGAGATGCAGAGCGCCTGCCCGTCGTTCACCACATATTGGCAAAACGAATGCGAGAGCGGGGTGCCGCGCAGGGAACAAAACGGCTCCGCCAAGTCTCCGCTGCGGCTTTTAAAGAACTGGCGAGCGGAATCAACCAATGAAATCAGCGAGACATCACAGGAAAGAGTAAGCCGGACAAGCGTTGTGAAACGGTCAAACGCAGGCTCCTCCGAACTGTCCAGGAGCCCCGTTGCCTCCAGCGCATTCAGCCTGTTGGGGTCATCCAATAGTTGGCCTCGCAGTGTAGTGTTGACCGGGTCAAACATTTGAACCTAACGATGAAACGTTCCCTCGTTTGGAGCAATCGAAAAGGGCGTTGTTTACCGGCGGTCTCCAGTTCGCAGTCTGAAGATGCTGACAAAAACCGGTTGGCGCCACGCCGGGGGTCGCGCCGAGAGTTTGGAACAGCGTCTCAACATGATCTTTTCGGTGCGGTCTTGTTCTTGAAGTCTGTCAACGGCATCGGGCTGCCCTGGCAACAAAGTTAATTCGACTTCGTGTAGGTGATCGGGAGAATCCCCATCTCCCGCGCCTGGCCCACGTCGATAATCTGATAGTCGAGTTCACTTTCGTCTTCAAATTTTTCCTGCTCCGCTAAGAGAGCGTCTGTTCCTGTGGATATGGCGGCTTCAAAGGTCTTCCAGGATTCCTCGTTGTTATGATCCTCGACATTTTTGAGCAGAGTTTCTGTCTGGCCTTTGACCGGCCTGAGATCTTTTTCCCCCATAAGCGTGGTTTCGAGTCCCAGCGTGGTTTCGTCGTCGATGTCGAATGCCAGATACATGTGCCCCGGGACGAGCACGAGGCTCGGGCGGATACCGATTTTGCGAAGGATCGCCGCAAAGAGGACGGTTCCGTCCACGCAGTTCGCCTGAGAGGCGGTCACCGATTCATCAAACAGCCGCACGTGCTGGCTGTAAACCCCGTCGTCTTCTGCCGAGGTTGTGGTGACACTGCTGTATTTGAGGCCATGCCGTTGCATGACGTTCCAAATGGCGAAGGCTTGAAGGATGACGGCCTCTTTGTCTTCGCTTTGGTAACCATCAAATGACGATACAATTCCGGTGTCCAGAGCCTCCTTCAGGATACGGTCCACCCAGGGATGGTTTTCGTTCACATACGCTGCGAACAACCAACTGTAGTCGGAGGTATGAGATTCTTCATCGTCGGTTTTTTCCTCTACGCCGAAAAGGCAATCATTCACACTCCGGAGTGTCGTAGTGACCGTCTTCTCGCCAAGGCTTTTGCCATCGACGAGCAACTCCATCATAATGTTTAGCGGGACCGTTTGGGCCACCTTCGACAGAGCATCATACTTGTAGGCGATTTTCGGATGGATCAACAAATCCTGTGCGTCGTCGTCCAACTTTCCCTTGAAACGGCTCTCTGCCATGTAATCGTTTCCTTTGACAACGACCTCGACTTTGGACCCGGCGGACACTCCCGAAAGCGTGATGCCAATGACCCCCTGTGCGTCGCCGATGTGATTGTCTTCCCAAGAGGCAAAAAGTTCTTCAGGCAAGTCCACGCGGGCTGTGCCGATAATGTAGGAAGGAAAAATATTACTCTGGGGATAAACGTCCGGCTCCCAATCAATCTCATCATCATCCGCACGCAAAAGAGGCTGCAAGGAAAGAGCCGCGGTAAGCAGAAGTGGAAATAGGATCTTTTTCATAGAATCAACTGCGGGGAATTTTGTTTCCCTGTGGCGTGCGGCGGAGACTTTTCCTTCGCCAGGGCCGCGAGCGGCAAGGTATGAAGCGCTATATACGCAGCCGACATAGCCGGGACAAACAGTAAAAGAATTCCCGCCACGCGAGACGCAATCAGACGGCCAGCTTTGCGTCAACTTCGAATTTCACGGATATCGTCGGCGGGGTGTGATTAAAAGTGGGTGAGGTTGGGCTAGAGGAGCGTGGGTGTCTCGCCCGCTTGAGAAGCGGGCAAGGTGCCCACGCTCCCGTCCAGCCATCACTGCACACTTTTTAAACCCACCTCACCCACTTTTGATCACGCCATAAGATAGAAAGACTGTGATTTCATTCTTGCATGACTTGAATTCGTGAACGATTCTCCTCAGCGATATGTCAACACCAGACGAACTAGCGGCGGCAGAAGGCGTGGTTTTCACCACTCGAACTGAGGAATCCTACCTGAATCTTTGTGTGAAAAGCGGCTCCTTGCTTTTCACTTCCGGCCACACCAGCGAACTGTGCGGCAAGCTCGGAGCGGGCGTGACCACCGAGCAGGGCTACGCCGCCGCGCGTCAGGCCATGGGAGCCGTCCTGAATACGATCCATCAGGAAGTCGGAAGTTTGAATGGAGTTCGCGTCATCCGCCTGCTCGGGTGCGTGAATGCCGCGCCGGATTTCCTCGAATGTCCTAAGGTCATTAACGGCGCCAGCGATTTGATCCACGCGATATTTGGCGCAAAAGCGGCTGGCTATCACGCCCGTTCCGCCCTCGGATTTTCCACCCTGCCGGGAGGAACCGCCGTTGAGGTCGAGGCGATTTTTGAAATTGCCGCCACCCGTTGATCGCTGCCGAATGTTCGCAGCCATCCACCACAAAGGCCTCCTCATCGGGGACAGCACAGTTCCCGGCGAATCCAAAGGCGATGACGTTTTTCCAGGTCAGAGCAATGCCATCCAGGTCAGCAAAAACCGCTGGCTGCTGGCCTACGCCACGCGGGGATTCAAGTTTATTGATAACGATCTAAGCATCCTTTTCCAACTGCGGGCGGATCGGCCCGATGGCCCCGTGATCCGTGAGGGTGTGCTGTCGAAGACAGTCAACGACTGGGATCCGCTGGGCGACGGCAGCGCACTCAGCAAGGAGCACGGGCATCCGGTGGCCTTCGGCGTTCCCAAGGG
>JBBRHN010000024.1:0-12538 GCA_038222685.1 Chthoniobacterales bacterium
GCTTCGTCGGGCTTGGCGGGATCGATGATCGCGCCTTCGATTTTGGTTCCTCCGAGGTCAATGCCCCAGAGATGCTGCGGTTGGCTCACACGGAGACCCGCATGGGCATGATGACGTAGAGGAACGGGGTCTGGATCTTAATGACCCCGGGGCTCATCTCGTCGATCAGGTCGAGGAAGACCTCGTCGTTGGGGAGATTTTTTAACGGGTCCATGAGGAACTCCGGATTAAACGCGATGGAGAAATCCTTGCCTTTGTAAGTGATGGCGAGGGACTCCTTGGCTTCGCCGACTTCCGGGGTATTGGCGGAAATATCGACGTTGTTTTTTGAGAAAGTGAGGCGGACGGAGCTGGTCTTATCGCTGCTGAGGAGCGAGACGCGGCGGACGCAGGTGAGGAGCACTTCGCGTTCGAGGGTGACGCGTTCCTTGGCTTCGCCGGGGATGACTTGGCGGTAGTTTGGATAGTTGCCTTCGACGAGCTTGGACGCGAGTTGGGAGCCGTTGAGCTCGAAGGAGGCGAGATTGTCGGAGGTGGAGATGGTGACTTCGCCTTCTTCGCCGAGGAGACGTTGGAGTTCGGTCACGGCTTTCGTCGGGAGAATGAAATCGCGTTCGTGGCTTTTCGGAAACTCGATATCGCTGTCGAAAAGGGCGAGGCGGCGTCCGTCGGTTGCGACGAGGGTGAGTTTATTATCGGCGAGCGAGAAGAGGATGCCGTTAAGAACGTAGCGAGTCTCGTCGGAGGAAATGGCGTAGGAAGTCTTGCGGAGTCCGTCGCGGAGCTCGCTTTGTTTGAGCGTGAACGACTTGGGTTCTTGAAAAACGGGGAAGTTGGGAAACTCTTCCTGCGGGAGGCCGTAGATTTTGAAAAAGCTTTGGCCACAGCGGATGGAGGCGATGTTTTTGGCGTCGACTTCAAGAATGATTTCCGAGCTCGGAAGCTCGCGGACGATGGCTGCGAGGCGGCGTGCGGGGAGTGTGGTCGATCCGGTTTTTTCGACGCGGGCCTCGACGGAGCAGCGGATGCCGACTTCGAGATCGGTTGTCGTGAGTCGAAGTCCGGACTCTGTGGCTTCGAGGAGGGCGTTTGAGAGAACCGGCAGCGTGGCGCGGTTACTAACGACGTTTTGGATTTTTTGTAGGCCTTCGAGAAGGGCTTCTTTGGTTACCGCGATCTTCATGGGAATTTCAAGCTTCTAGGGACGTGATGAGATGATGTCAAACCGGATTCAAAAATTCATTAACTTTGGAATCGAGCCGTCCCATGCGGCATGCAGATCGGCGAGCGGCCAGGTGAAGGATTTTTCGGTTGTGGAAATTTGGAGTGTGGAATCGGTCGTGACCTGGCCGAGGCGGCGGGCTGGAACACCGCGCCAGGAGAGGAGGGCAAGGACGGATGTGGCGTTGGCGCGGCGGACAGAAATGATGATGCGGGACTGCGACTCATTAAAGAGGGCGACATCGGCGCGGGGCGAGGCGGCGTCGAAAGCGATCGCGGCGCCATGCGGCGTCGGGCCCGACATGCAGGACTCGGCGAGCGCGACGGCGAGGCCGCCCTCGGAACAGTCGTGAGCGCTTTCGACGAGACCCATGCGGATGAGCGAGCGCGTGGCGTTTTGCACGGCAAGCTCGGTCGTGTAATCGAGGCGCGGAGGTGCACCGGCTTTGCGACCGTGAACCGCGAGCAGGTAATGTGAGGCGCCGAGCTCGTCGCCCGGTTCGCCGATGAGGATGATGACGTCGCCCGGTGTTTTAAAAAATTGGGTTGTGACGTGTTTCGGACTCTCCACGAGGCCGACCATTCCAACGGTGGGGGTCGGGTCGATGGCTCCGGCCGGGCTTTCATTATAGAGGCTGACGTTGCCGCCGGTGACGGGCGTATCGAATGCGCGGCAGGCCTCGGCAAGCCCTTCCACGGCCTCGCGAAGTTGGAGGAAATTTTCCGGTTTGTGGGGATTGCCGAAATTGAGATTGTCGGTGAGGGCGAGGGGAATCGCGCCGGTGCAGGCGATATTGCGCGCGGCTTCGGCGACGGCGATGCGGGCTCCCTCGCGGGGATCCTGCTTACAGTAAATCGCATTGCAATCCGTGCTGGCGGCCAGAATTTTTCCGGCTTCTCGAACGATGAAAACAGCGGCGTCCGAACCCGGCAGGACGGTTGCTCCGAGGCGAACCATGTGGTCGTATTGACGCCAGACCCAGCGCTTCGAGGCGATGCTGGGGTGAGCGAGGAGCGTGAGAAGCGTGGACGTCGGATCGGCTTCGGGAACGGAGGAGAGATCGAGCGCGGCGGGCGGGATTTTTGCGGCGGCCTCGCGACTGTAGAGCGGCGCGTCGTCGGCGAGTTGGCGGGCAGGAATCTCCACCGCGACCGTGTCGCCTTCGCGAACTCGCATCATGCCGTCGTCGTTAACGACGCCGACTTCAGCGTAAGGAAGATCCCATTTTTCGAAAATCGCGCGGACGTTTTCCTCCTGTCCTTTTTTTACAATGACGAGCATGCGCTCCTGGGACTCGGAAAGGAGGATTTCGTAAGGTGTCATTCCCGTTTCGCGTTTCGGAACGAGATTGACATCGATTTCAACGCCCGTGCCGCCGCGGCTGGCGGTCTCGCAGGTCGAGCAGGTGAGGCCTGCGGCACCCATGTCCTGGATGCCTGCGACGCAACCGCTGGCGAGGAGTTCGAGGCAGGCTTCGAGGAGAAGTTTCTCGCGGAACGGGTCGCCGACTTGCACGGCGGGACGGTCTTCTTTGGATTCTTCGGTGAGTTCGCGCGAGGCAAACGCGGCACCGGCGAGTCCGTCGCGGCCAGTTTCCGCACCAACGTAGAAAACAGGATTGCCGATCCCGTGGGCAGCACCGCGGGCGATTTGCTCGTGGCGGAGAACGCCGAGGCAGAACACGTTGACGAGGGGATTGCCCGCGTAGGAGTCGTCGAAGTAAACCTCGCCGCCGATTGTCGGGATCCCGATGCAATTGCCGTAGTGTGAAATCCCGGCGACGACCCCAGAGAAAAGCCGCCGGTTCGTGCGCGCCTCGGGAGAGTCCCCGCGAATGTCGCCGAAGCGGAGCGAGTTCATCGAAAAGACCGGACGGGCACCCATCGTAAAGATATCGCGAATAATGCCGCCGACGCCTGTTGCCGCGCCTTGGAAAGGCTCAATGGCACTCGGGTGATTGTGGCTCTCCATCTTGAAAGCGATGGCCCAGCCGTCGCCGATGTCGATAACGCCGGCATTTTCCTCACCCGCTTTCACCAAAACCCGTGGGCCGGTCGTCGGGAATTTTTTCAGTTCGAATTTCGAATTTTTGTAAGAGCAATGCTCGCTCCACATGACGGAAAAAACTCCGAGTTCCGTGAAGTTCGGATCGCGACCAAGGATGCCGCGGATGCGGTCGTATTCGTCCGGGGTAATGCCATGCTTGGCGATCATTTCGGGAGTAATCATGGAGAAAGGATGAAGGCTGAAGTATGAAGTATGAAGTCCGCTGGCAGGGCGTGAGACGCTTGATGCGTCTTCATTTTGCAAGCAGACTTTCGAAGAGGGCGAGGCCGTCGGTGCTGCCTAGGACGGGGTCGCAGGCGCGTTCTGGGTGGGGCATGAGGCCGAAGACATTGCCTGCGGCGTTGCGGATGCCTGCGATGTTTTCACGCGAGCCGTTCGGGTTGGACTCTGGCGTCACGCGCCCTTGGGCGTCGCAGTAGCGGAGAAGAATTTGTTGGTTGAGGCGGAGCTCCGCGAGCGTGGCGTCATCGGCGAAGAAGCAGCCTTCGCCGTGAGCGATGGGGATGTTGAGGATCTGTCCGGTCGCGGCGGCGCAGGTGAGTCGTGAGTTCGGTCGTTCGACCCGAACACGTGTGTGCTCGCAGATGAAGTGGAGCCCGCGATTGCGAACAAGAGCGCCGGGGAGGAGTCCGCTCTCGCAGAGAATTTGAAATCCATTGCAAATTCCGATTACGATCCCGCCTTCAGATGCGAAGTTTTTCACCGCTTCCATCACCGGCGAAAACCGCGCGATCGCTCCGCAGCGGAGGTAGTCGCCATAGGAAAAACCGCCTGGCAAAACGACGGCATCGAATCCGTTGACCGACGAATCTTTGTGCCATACGTAATCGGCCGATACGCCGGGGATGGCGTTGAGCGAGTGGACGCAGTCCTGATCGCAGTTGGAACCCGGAAAACGAATGACGGCGAATTTCATCGGCATCAGGCTCCGGCAATGATGGCGATGGTATAGTCTTCGATCACGAGATTGGACAAAAGATCACGTGCGACTTCGTGGAGGCGGGCTTCGTCGACGCCGTTGGGGAATTCGATTTCGACGACTTTCCCGATTCGAACACGCCCTATGGATTCGAGGCCGAGATGTTTCATGGCCTCTGCGACAGCGGCTCCCTGCGGATCCAGGACGGACGGTTTCGGCATAATCGTGACGAGTGCTTTCATGGCAGTGAGATTTTCGTTTCGGGAGGTTCGGGACAAGCGGAATCTTTTCGGCGGCGATTTTGGATGGCGAAAACCACGGAAGCGACGATTGCCAAAGCCAGGCAGAGGAGTGAAAAAACCTCACCGTTCCGCGCGTAAAATGTCACAATCGGTGCGGTCGGCACGTCGAGTTTGTTAAAAAAGATCCCCTCGATAAAGGTGTCCCCCGATTCGGATTTCAGCTCTTCGCGAACGATGCCGAAACGATCGACGACACAGGTCACGCCAGTGTTTGCCGCGCGAATCATCGGGAGTTTATTTTCCGCGCAGCGAAAAATTGCATTTTCCAAATGCTGCCGCGACCCGGCACTTTCGCCAAACCAGCCGTCGTTGGTCACCACGGCGAAGAATTGCGCGCTCCGCAACGCGAACTGTCGCGCGAGGTCGCCGAGCGTGTCTTCGAAACAAACCAGCGGCCCGATTTTGATCGGCTTCACCGCCATTTCCAAAACCTCCGGATACGGCCCGGCATCAAAATCCCCGGGCACCAAGTCGCCGACGATCCACGCCAGCAGAGGAAAGTTTTCGCGGAACGGCACGAACTCACCGAAGGGCACGAGGTGCATTTTGTGATACATCTGAGCGGACTCGCCGTGATCTGAAAGGAGAGCCACGGAATTGTAGTCGCCTTGATCGCTGTAATGCACCGTCCCAATCAGCAAGTCGCCATCGTGCGCCTCAGCCAGCGCGCGGACGATGTCCCATGTGCGTTGATCATTAAAAATCGGACGAGGCGCAGCGGACTCGGGCCAGAGAATCAAGTCGGGCTTCATCGCAATCGCTGTCTCCGTGTGCTTGCGATAAATGTCCAGCACATCCATCTCGAATGCGGGATCGTTGCGCGTGGCCTGCGGGACGTTTCCTTGCACCGCTGCAAAGGTCAGCGGCGTGGACGCGGGCGGGGGAGCGAGCATTTGCCGGATCCCATAGCTCCAAACCAACGCGATGGCCGCGACGGTGAGGGCAAAATCGTAGTGCGGACGGCGCGCGCCGCGACCAACTTCCAGCATGAGTCTTTTGACGGTGACAACCGCAATGATGTTGCAGAGCACGACGAGAAACGACACGCCGCCGACGCCCGTGATATCAGCGATCTGGATGAGCGGCGTGTTGCGATTAAGCGCCACGCCCAGACCGTTCCAGCCGAACCCGCTCATGAAAACGCCGCGTATCCATTCAAGCCCCACCCAAGCCGCCGCGCCAAGAATCCCGATGCGCAAATTATGCAGCGATCCCAACCACACCGGGTCACCCTTTTTGTTCAAGCCAACAGGCCGGATGACCGTTCCCAAAAAAATCGCCCAGAGCGCGGGATAGAACGCAAGGTAAAGGCTCAGCAACGCCCAACCCGGAAAGGTCAGCGTTGTCAGCCACCACAGGCTTCCGCTGAAATAGCCGACTCCGCACACGAAGCCCAGCCCGGCCAAGCGCAGCGGTTCCCACCGGGTGGCCGGTTTAGAAAACCACACGGCCACGATCAGCGGCACGAGTGCGACCCACGCCATGTCACCCAATCGGAACGGCGCATAACAAAGCATCAACAAAAGCCCGCTCAACAACGCCAGCAACCATGCCCAACCTCGAATCATCGGCGTCACTTAATCCCACATCCGCTCACCTGCCACGACAATTCAAACAGCCGCCCGCAGAACGCTGCCTTGCCGCCGATACTCCAACATCTTTTCGACGAGCCCGGCGGCGTCTTTTCCGAACTCGCGCTCGAGAATCCACAGCGACAAATCGAGGCCAGACGCAATGCCGCCGGTGGTCAAAACCCGCCCGGCGTCCACCACGCGATCCGCGACGGCGTTCACCCCGAGTGCCCGGAGATCCTCCAGAGCCAAGTGATGCGTCGTAGCCGGCACCCGGTCGAGCAAGCCCGCCGCATGGAGCAAAAACACGCCGGTGCACACGCTCGCCACCACCGCCCCGCGCGCATGGCAAGCCGCGATCCATGGGGCCAGCACGCCCTCGCGAATGGCCAAACGCACCCCCTCTTCGCGCCCGCTGACCCATGCTCCGCCCGGCACGATCACGCAATCCGCATCGTTCCCTAACTCGCCCAAACCACCGATTTGCAGTCCGTGAAACCCCGTCAACGCTTCTCCTGTGCACGAGGCCATGCGCACCGCGACATCCATGCCCGCCGCCCTCGCCAAGCCAAACACCTCGAACGGCCCCACCGCATCAAGCTCTTCCACACCAGAAAAAACCGGGATCACAACTTTCATACTGAAGTCGGATGTTAGACAGAATTAACAGAATTGACAGAATTCAGAATGACGGTCTTGTGACAAAGCGAGAGGAATAAATGAGGCCAAATTAAATTCTCTGTGCCCGTGTGACGAAATTGTCACATTTTACAGATGGCATGAAATCCGCTCGTCTGAGCATTCCGCAGAGAGCAGCTATCCAAATGAACCCGCGTTTTCCAATCCTCCCCGCCATCGTCGCCTGCTTGATGGGCCTCTCCGCATGCTCGAAACCCCGCGAGCCCGAACCCGATGTGATCCTTCTCCACACGGGTCGTCTCCGAGGCAATGTCTATCCGCTCAGTCTTCAAAACATTTCACCGCTCCAGCATTATCAATACCTCGCGGGCTACGTGAAGAGCGTGCGTGAGACGGCGGCGAAGTCCGGCTCCCGCGTCGTTCTTCTCGATCTCGGTGACAGTCTCGGAGGTTCGTTCGCCGCACACGTGACCGACTCGATGAACATCGTGACGTTTTTCAACGAGCTCGGCTACGACGCCGTGATGTTGAGCAATCTCGATGCCGAAGTGTCCGCAAAATCCCTCGGCGGAATCAGTGCAAAAGTGCTCAATCCCTTTGTTGATGCCAACGGCTTGCCGACGGTCCCGGGAACCAGCGCAGGCGTCCGCCTCGACGTCAACAAGCTCCCGATTGACGTGCTCGCGAACTTCTACGGCGACACCGACCCTGCCGCTAATCCCGGCCGTTTCCCCGCTTCTTTCGGCGGTGTGACCGATGGTGTGCGCCCGGTCCGCGACTATGCCCCGATCCTCGCCGCGCTCGGCACCAAGCCGTCCGGCGGGCTTTCGCTTTTTGCCTGGATGAAGTTTGAGCAAACCGACCAGCCGCCCGAGGCGTTTCTCAAAACACTCTCCGACATGAAAATTGACGCCATCGCGGCGCACCGCATCTACGGCGGCAAACAACGCGAAGCTTGGCAGGCCAGCGGCTTCGTCGATTGGAAGCCGCCCGTTTCGTTTAACATTCTTCGCAACAACGGCGGGTTTGTCCTCGCCCGCATGGACCTCAAACGCGACGGCGCGGGATGGAAAGTCCTCCGCCACGAACTCGTTCCCATGACCGCCAACAATGCCGTCGCCGACGCTTCCACCGTTGCCGAGATCGAGAAATTTGCACCCGACATCAAAGCCGCCGACGCACCTCTCGCCGTTCTCGAAAAAGCCATGGGCGCGCCGGAGATTCTCGCGCTCTACATGCGTGCACTCACGTCCATCCCCGACACTCAAGCCGTGGCTTACTCGCCGGAATCCATCCGCTCCGACTGGTCCGCCGGCGAACTGCGCGCGAGCGGGGTTTTTAACAGCCTCCCGTGGACATCCGGCCTCGTGCAGATTTCGCTCGATGCCTCGCAGTTGCGCCAGCTTCCGTCCGTCGCCGGGCTGCACGTTTTGGTCGGACCAGGCGAGGGGACGTTCACCGTAACGACGTCGCGCTTTTTTGCATCCGTCATTTGCGGAAAACTTTCACTCCCTGCCTCCGCCGTCACGCCCCTCGCACAGTCGTCCGAGTTTGATTTCTTTACCGCCTACCTCAAAACCAACGCCGACTCGCTCAACATCGAGCCTCCGGACGGATGGGAGCTTTTCCAACCGTGAGCAGAGACGCGATTCTTCCCGGCTTCGGAATCATCAAGCTCGTCATCGCGATTGTGATCGTCGTGGTCTTCAGCCTCGTTGTTTACGCCAATCTCGCGTCCCGCCGCAGTGCTGATGAGCGCGTTGCCGAGGCGCGCACCCTCCAGCAATGGGGTATCGCCCTCAATCTCTACCTCATCGAAAACGAAAACCAGCTCCCGTCCGTCGGGACCACTCCCATCACGCCGGAACAGAAAACCGCATGGTTCAACGTCCTGCCGCCCTACATCTCACAAACCCCGCTCGCCGAACTCCCTTCCGGCCAACGCCCGCGACCAGGCGTGCCCTCAATCTGGATCCGACCCGGCAGCAAGCCCGTCAAAATCTGGGATACCGAGCAGTTCTACTTCAACTACGGCATGAACCGCGCCCTCCAACCCGTCGCCGATGTGCGAAGTTTTCGCATCTTCGAAATCCCCTTCCCGGGCAACGTCATTTTCCTCGCCTCAACCGCCGGCTACGATCCCTCCTCCGAGCAGTCCACCCTCGCAACACAAAAAGACCTCAAAGCCACCGTCCCCATCCTCTTCTGCGACGGCCACGTCCAGCCCGTTTCCGCCGCCATCCTCCGAGCGCCAGGCTCTCTTGCCGCGCCCACCAGCAGCGATGCCGTTTCGTGGTTTCAGCAGTAGATCTTGCGCGAGCCTGTTTGTGTAGCGTCGGTCGAAGACCGTCGCATTTTCCTCCCCAACTTTTATTCTTCCGACGCTCACAGAGCGCCGCTAAAAACTCAGAGTTGGCACACGCTCGCAAGGATACGCTCACGCGACCACCGGAATGGTGGAAACACCTTCGACCGTTCAACAAGCGGCGGGTGGCCAAGCGTGAACGCAAGGCTGCGGTGAAGGAAATTGAAAAAGAGCTTTGATGAAAACCCGGATGACCCAGCGTCGAATCCAAGCGCCCAAACATTCGTCCTGCGCCCGTTGCAAACCCTGCCGCCGCCTCTGTCAGGCTCGGGGGTTTACGTTCAGGGCTCCATGTGATAATTTCCCCTCATGAGTGCTACGGATCTCATGACCGTAAATCAGGAAATCCTCAGCGGAACTCCGGTGCTCGAGAACCCGAGCAGGCTGCTTTCTCCGCTCAGCCCGATCCCGCTTTTATCCCGGTTGCGTTTTCGGGCTTAACATCTATTTTTCGAGCTGCAGAAGCGGTGTGCCCTGTTTGAGCACTTCCCCAACGGAAGAACGGACGATGGAGGACCGACATCATGATCATGGTCACCAACCCGATCGCAAGCACCCCGACGCCCATGATTAAAACCAGGCCGATTCCGCCGATATCGGCCCCGCTGCCAAAGTCAGGATCCAGGCTCGAGATGGTCGTCTTGATCAAAATGATGAAGAGCAGAACGCGGTCCAGCCCCGGCATAAAAATCGTCATGACAAATGTCTTCGCGGATTCGCGGCTTCCAGCCGAAAATACCATACGCAGGCAAACGCGGTGACGCCATGGATTGGATAAGCATAAGCCCATGCTGGAAGCCATCTAGCGATGGCAACCACCAACTTCGCCGAAGTTGGGTTCGTCTGACCCAACCGGCCATGCTCAACCCGAATTTTTAACTCCAACTTCGGAATTTTGGTTTAAGCCTCGCGTGAGAATGTCGGCGGGAACCGTGACCTCGACAAGCGTGCTAAGGTGGCGGCGTTCATTCCGCGTCCGCGAAGAGAGAGCGGACGGCGGCAAGAACGTCCGCTGGGGCGAGGTCGCGGAGGTGGCGCTGTTCGCGGCCCGTGTCCGGCGCGAGGAGGGCCATGTTGCGCGAACCGGGGCGGTGCCAGTTATTGATATTCGTGGGCCCGAAAAGCGTGATTACGGGTGTGCCGAATGCGCCTGCGAGATGCGACGCGGATCCATCGACGGTGAAGACGGCGCGGGCATTGGCACAGAGCCAAAGGAACTCCCGCATCGTGCTCGGAAGAATCCGGGCCGAGGCTCCAGCAAGCTCGATGATTTTTTGGCAGTGATCGGATTGCCACGTGTGGCCTCCGTTAGTGAGTAGGATTGGAACATCGCTTTCCAGCCCGGCGATCACAGCCGCCCACGCGGCAGGGGTCCACATTTTCATGCGCCAACCAGATGTGGCGTTGATCAGGATGAAGGAGTTTCTGGCGATATCCGGCGGCGCCCATGATTCAGGCGGACGCTCAAGGCGCGGAGGACGAAATGGGGCATCCGAAGGAACGGGGGTGTGATCCCAAAAAAATTCCGCAACGTAGGAGTCTCCGATTTCGGGTGAAGGTGCGCGCCGGAAGATCCATGGATGAAACCACTGCAGTTCCCGATCTTCAGGCACAATCAAATGCCGCCTGAGAACGGGAGAAGTGATCGCGCGCAAGGCGGATTTGCGAAGCGGGTCGAAGCAGTAAAAATCTGCGCCCGGACTTACGGCAAGGCCTTGAGCGGACACCGCACCCGAGATCAACTCCACCAGCGCCGCATGGCCTCCCCGCGTGAATAACCTCACCGGTCCCCCGTGCGAATCGCGCAGCTTTGACAACGCCGGCTCGAGGAGAACGAGATCTCCAAGTTGCTTGTGAAACGCGGCATAACATCCGGGCATGGGCAAAGAGACTCCCCTTTGCCCAGCCCGGAGACAAGCGCGAACGTGGTCTTGCGGTTTGCGGCATCCCCGATAGCTTCCTCCCTAGATGCCACCTAGTCCGGACTCGATTCACTCGCACGGAGAATTTCGTCTCACTTACGGTCACCCGTTGCCATTCGGAGTGAGCCATGTTCCTAACGGTTTGAATTTTTCGATATTCAGCGCCCACGCCACGGGCTGCACGCTCGTGCTGTTTGAGAAGGGCTCGACGACACCGATGCAGGAGATTCCGTTTCCGCCGGCCTATCGCCTCGGACAGGTATGGGCGATGATCGTGCACGATCTCGACCCGGCGGAGATCGAATACGGTTTTCGCTTCGAGGGCCCGTTCGATCCGGACGAGGGCCACTTTTTTGATCGTCAACACATTGTCATCGATCCCCATGCGCGATCGCTCTCCGGTCGTGACCAATGGATGCAGCAGCCGTCGGATCGCAGCCCGTTGTATCGGGGCGCCATCCCGTCGAATGGCTTCCATTGGCATCACAGCCGCCCGCTCCGCAGGCCCGAGAGCGAGCTGATCATCTACGAAATGCACGTGCGGGGATTCACCCGGCATCCAAGCTCCGGCGTGGCTGCGCCGGGAACGTTCCAAGGCCTTCAGGAAAAAATCGCCTACCTGACCGACTTGGGCGTGACTTGCGTCGAGTTGATGCCGATTTTCGAGTTCGACGAATGCGAAAACACGCGCACGAACCCCCTCACCGGCGAGCCGCTTTGTAACTACTGGGGATACAGCACAGTCGGGTTTATGGCACCCAAAGCCGGCTTCGCTGCCTCCGGCTCAACAGGCGGGCAGGTGCGCGAATTCAAAGAGCTCGTTAAAGCGCTTCACGGCGCAGGCATCGAAACCATCCTCGATGTCGTCTTCAATCACACGGCCGAAGGAGGCGCCGACGGGCCCGTGATTTCCTTCCGCGGCATCGACAATAAAACTTACTACATTCTCGACTCACATGGGCAGTTCGCCAACTACACGGGCTGCGGGAATACCGTGAATTGCAACCACCCCGCAGTCCGAGGTTTTGTCATCAGCTGCCTCCGGTATTGGGCCGCGGAGTTTCACATCGACGGATTCCGCTTCGACCTCGCCTCTGTCCTCGGACGCGACTCTTCGGGCGCGCCGCTTGCCAACCCTCCGCTTCTGGAGTCCCTTGCGTTCGATCCCGTTCTCGCGGATTGCGACCTCATCGCCGAAGCCTGGGACGCAGGCGGTCTCTACCAAGTCGGCAACTTTCCCTCCTACGGTCGCTGGATGGAATGGAATGGAAAGTTTCGCGATTGCGCTCGCCGTTTCCTCAAGGGCGATGTCGGCGCGGTTGGCGAAATGGTACAGCGTATCATGGGCTCACCCGATCTCTACGCGGCAGCCGGACGCAAGCCCACCGCATCTGTCAATTTCATCACCTGCCACGACGGCTTCACGCTGAGCGATCTTTTTTCCTACAACGGCAAACACAATCTCGCGAACGGGGAGAACAACAACGACGGGACGAACGATAATCTGAGCTGGAATTGCGGCGTCGAAGGC
>JBBRHN010000025.1:0-12496 GCA_038222685.1 Chthoniobacterales bacterium
ACCCGCCCTCGGTATCGGCATCGGCGTGGGTATCGTCGGCGCACTCGCACTGGCCGTTCGCTACGGGCTCAAGCACGCCGCGCGCGAGCCCATCCCCGATTCGATTTCCCCGGCGATTTTTGCCACACGCGTGGCCCAAACACGACACGGCGAGATGATCTATCACGTCTCCGGTGCCGGTGCGCCGATCGTTTTTCTTCACGGCGTTTTCCTCGGTGCCTCTTCCTACGAATGGTCAAAGATCTACCCGCGCTTCGCTGCCGACCACGAGGTGCTCGTTCCCGACCTCATTGGCTTTGGTGAATCCGAGCGCCCGTCCACCACCATGGATGCCACAGACTACGCATCCAGCATCGCCGATTTTATCCGTGAGGTCTCTCCCGGCGTGCCGCCGATCGTCGTCGCCAGTGGGCTCACTGCAGGTATTTCACTCCTCCTCGCGGCGAGTCACCCGGAGTCCGTTTCGCGCCTCATTCTTCTCCTGCCTACAGGACTTCGGGAATCCGGAAACTGGAGCGCCATGGGCATGCAGGCCTTAAGTGGACTCCCGGGCGTCAATCGTTTCGTCTATCGAAACTACCTTGCCCGCACGACATTCATTCGCGGCTGGCTCTCGCGATTTGCTCTCGCCGATCCCAGCCACGTCACAGACGAAATGGTGCAGATCCTTTCCACCTGCGCGCGACAATACGGAGCCGAACATGCCATTCTAGGCTTCCTCCGCGGACGCCTTGCCTTCGACATTGAGGATCGTCTGGACGACGTTAACATCCCCGTCCAGATCATCTGGCCCGAGAATGCGTCTGGCTTTTCCACCGAAACCGGCGCGTCACTGAGCAAAAAACTCCGACACAGCAGCTTTGAAATCCTTCCCGATGCAGGCATCCTCGCCGCTCTCGAAAAACCCGACGCCCTCGCGTTAGCGATCCAGAACGCCGTCGCAGGCGAGTTTTCCTCGCCTCCGTGATTTTTTCTTTCTTTCCGTGTGCGTCCGCTGCTGATTGTGGTATTCGATCTTCTTTAGCCGAGTGAACGTTTCCGACCTTCGTGAGATTCTCCAGTATGTGCCCCGTTTTCGGGAGCGCACGTTCGTGGTTGCCGTTGACGGCGAGGTGGCTGCCTCGGAAAACTTCTCCAACGTCCTCCTCGATCTCGCCGTGCTCCGTTCGCTGAGCGTCAAAGTCGTCCTCGTCCACGGCGCGAGCCACCAGGTCCTCCGCCTCGCCGCGAGCCGAGGCATCGCGATCTCGAACTCCGACGGCACGGGCGTCACCGACTCCGAGACGCTTCAACTGAGTATCGACGCAGCGATCCGCCTGACCAACGAAATCATGGAGGGTCTTTCCTCCGTGGATCTCCGCGCCGCCTACATCAATGCCCTCATCGCTCATCCTGCCGGGATTCTTGGCGGCATCGATCAGCAATACACCGGCAAGGTCGAGCGGATCGACGTCAAAGCCCTCAAGCTCCTCCTCGACGAGGGCATCATCCCCATTGTTCCGCCGCTCGGCTTTGACGGCGAAGGCCGCACCTATCGCGTCAATTCCGACTCCATCGCCGTCGAAATCGCCGAAGAGCTCTCCGCAGCCAAGATTCTCTATCTTGCGCCGAGCGCCCTCTTCGAATCGGCCACGCCGCTTCCGCGCCAGTTGTCGGTGCCCGAGACTCTCGATCTCCTAAAAAAACGCCGCGCCGATTTTCCCGCCGGGCTCATCTCAAAGTTGGACAACAGTGCCCGCGCCTGCGTCCAAGGCGTCCCGCGCGTCCATATCCTCAATGGGGCCGTCAACGAAGCCCTTCTCAACGAGGTCTTCAGCCACGATGGCATTGGCACGATGGTTTATTCCAACGAATACCAGCAGATCCGCCGTATCTTCAAAAAAGATGTTCGCGCCGTCATGTCCCTCATCCGCCAGTCCGTTCACAACGAAGAACTCGTCCGCCGCACGCGCGCCGAAATCCTCGAGCGCCTCGAAGATTACTGGCTCCTCGAGATCGACCGCTCACCCATCGCCTGCGTGGCTCTCCACCTTTACCCGGAGGATTCCTCCGGCGAACTCGCCTGCCTCCACGTAAGCAAGGCCAACGAAAATCAAGGTCACGGTCGCAAACTCATGGCGTTCGTCGAAAATGTTGCGCGTGAGAAGGGCGTCAAAAACCTCTACGCCCTCTCGACGCAAGCCTACAGCTACCTCCAGCAAAAAGGTGGTTATACCCATGCCGACCCTTCGACGTTACCGCCTGCCCGGCGCGCAAAATACGAAACCAGCGGACGAAACTCCAAGGTCCTCGTCAAAACTCTCCGCGCCTGAACCTCGCCCGCCCTTTAGCAATCAGGGCTCGCTGTTGAGTCAAGGAAATATCGCAAGAACCGGCTCATTTATTTTCGCCCTTTTCACCGAATTTTTCTTGAGCTTCCCGACCCCGATTCCTATCCTCTCCAATCTGGCGGGAGATCGGGGTTGCCACGATGTGAGTAACTTGTGAAACGTCCAATCTCCCCAGATTTTCTACGTAGGTTCGGTCGCCTCTCAAAGGCGCGGCCCCTCAGACGTTAGAAAAGTGCCGGCAACCGAAACATCGTTCTGAATTATTAGTAAGTCGCCAATTACCAACTTGTTGTAACTTTCGAAAAACTAATGCCTCTTCCTCCTCGGTTCCCGGTGACGTTTGTTCTTTTCCTGCGTTCCCAAAAATCCCCCACCTCCTTGCACCGGATTGCCTGCGTTTCCTATCGTGCATAACACCGCCATGTTGACCCAAACCCAAGACATCTGGAGCGCGATCTCCGACCGCATCCGCGAGCGAATCAGTGCCGACGGATTTGAGCGCTGGTTTGCCAGCGTCAGTTCCGCTTCCTGCGTCGGCGACACGCTCACGCTCTCTGTGCCGAACCCGATTCACCAGTTCTTCATCGAGAGCAACTACCTCCCGATCGTCGAAGAAGCCGCCCGCGAAGTGGCCCCAGAAATTGCCAAAGTTCGCTTCGCCGCTGGCACGCCCCAAGAAGACGAGCCGGCCCCGCGCCCCCGCACGCCGGCCAAAGAAAAATCCAGCGTCCAGGCGTCTGCCCCTGGCATGAACGCGCGCAATAATTTCGAAACCTTCGTCGTCGGCACGAACAATCAGTTCGCCCACTCCGCCGCCCTCGCCGTCGCCAAATCCCCGGCCCGCACTTATAACCCGCTCTTCGTTTACGGCGGCAGCGGCCTTGGAAAAACCCACCTCCTCCAAGCCATCGGCCAATACGTCCTCTCCGCCAATCGCTCGGCCAAAGTCGTCTATCTCTCCAGCGAACAATTCACCAACGAGTTCATCGACGCCATTCAACACGGCACGCTCGTCAAATTCCGCAAACGCTACCGTCAGGCCGATGTCCTCATGATTGACGATATCCAGTTTTTTGCCGGCAAAGAGCGCTCGCAGGAGGAATTCTTCCATACTTTCAATACGCTTCACGACGGCCACAAACAGATCGTTCTCTCGAGCGACCGCCCTGCCAGCGAAATTGAAAAACTCGAGCAACGTCTCGTCTCCCGCTTCGAGTGGGGCATGACCGCTGAGCTTCAGCCACCCGACACCGAGACCCGTATTGCGATTCTTCGCAGCAAGGCCGCAGGTCTGAGCATTCAACTCGATCCTTGGATCATTGAGTTTCTCGCGGACAAAATTCGCAACAACGTGCGCCGCCTCGAAGGCGCTCTCATGCGAGTCGCCTCATACAAATCCCTGAGCGAACGCGAAATCACCCGCGAGGTCATCGAGAATCTCCTTCGCGACATCTTCCAAGAGCAGGCCCGCAAAGCCGTCACCATCGACCAGATCCAACGCCGCGTCGCCGAGCACTTCGACGTCCGTCTCGCCGACATGACGAGTAAGCGCCGCCCCGCAAACATTGCCTTCCCGCGCCAGATCGCCATGTATCTCGCTCGCGAACTCACCTCCTCCTCCCTCTGCGACATCGGCGATGCGTTTGGTGGAAAAGACCACGGCACCGTCATCCACGCCTGCAAGCTCGTTAAAAAACGTATGACCGACGACGAAAAAACCCGTCACGCCGTCTGCCTTCTCGACAGCCAGCTCCAGCGTTAATGCCGCTTCGGGCAGCGATCTGCTCCGGCAGCGGTTTCACAAGTGTCGTCGCGGGAACCAAACCCAAGTTATGACCACACCACGTATCCTCGCCTTCGGCGGCAGTCTGCGCCGCGATTCACACAACCAAAAACTCGCTGCACTCGCGCTGGAAGGTGCCCGCGCAGCCGGAGCTGACGTGACACTCATCGCGCTCCGCGATTTTCCGCTCCCGGTTTTTGACGAGGATCTGGAAAAGGCAGAAGGTCTGCCGGAGCCCGCCAAAACGCTTAAAAAACTCTTCCGCGAACATCACGGCCTCATCATCGCTTCGCCGGAATACAACAGCAGCGTCACCGCCGCGCTCAAGAATGCCATCGATTGGATCTCGCGCTCCGAGAGCGAAGACGAAACGGCTTTGTCCGCCCTGAGCGGGAAGACCGCCATTCTCTGCGCCACCTCGCCCGGTGCATTGGGAGGCTTGCGCGGACTGGTGCATCTCCGCTCCATTCTCGGCAACATCGGTATCACCGTTCTGCCCGCTCAACTCGCCGTTCGCGAGGGCCACGCGGCCTTCGCCCTCGACGGTTCGTTGCTCGATAAAAAACAAGCGGCCAGCGTGGCAAACCTCGGCACTCAATTGACGCACCACCTGGCAAAGATCCTCGCCTGATGCTGAAGGCCTTGATCAAACGCGCCGCCGACAAACTGCTGGGCCGCACTTCGAAGGAACCGCCTGCGGCTCCATTCCGGCCCAAGAAAGCGACGAAGATTCGTCCCGTCGCCCCCACAAAAGCCGAGACGGCGCAACTCAAGCCGTTCAAAGGTCTCTCTCTGAAGTGTATTCACGTGCCAAAGACGCCGGAGGAGTTTGAACACGCGGCACGAGAAATCATCGCCGCGGGCGTGGCAGGCTTTGATACCGAATCAAAGCCTGTGTTCCGAGCCGGCGAGAAAAATCACGGCCCTCATGTCGTGCAGTTTGCCTTGGAGGATCGGGCCTTCATCTTTCAGCTCCACCACCGCGAATGTATGAGCGTCGTGTCCGAACTCCTCGCCTCCGAGCGGGTGCTCAAAGTCGGGTTCGGCTTGCGCAACGACCGCACTCAGATTCGCTCAAAGTTCGGCGTCGAACTTCAAGCACTCCTCGACCTCGATCATGTCTTCCGCAAACAAGGTTACGCCGGCGAAATCGGAGTGCGCGCCGCCGTGGGGACCGTACTCAATCAAAGTTTTGCCAAATCCAAAAGCGTTACAAAAACAAACTGGGCGTTGCCCGAGTTGACGTCCCGCCAGTTGCAGTATGCCGCAGACGACGCCTACGCCGCACTCAAGGTCATGCAGGCCCTCGGACTCAGCCGCGAAGCCGAACCTGCCCGCAAGCCGCGTTCCCGGGCGAGGCATTGACTTTCCCGGGCACTGGCCCAGACTACGTTTGAATCGTGCAGGGCTCGGTTGCTTCCCTGTCGGACAATCACGAGTCGCTGCCAGCGAGAGGTGCGCGATCCACCGCGGTATGCAGCCTATGAAATCGAATCTTCCTACGACTCACCTCGGATTTGTCGGCGACTACGTGCCGCGACGTTGCGGGATCGCCACTTTTACAGCAGATATTTGCGAGGCGATTGCGGCGGAGTTTCCTAAGACAAAGTGCATTGTCGGTTCGGTTAACGACCGCGAGGAGGGCTATGATTACCCGCATCGCGTCCGCTTTGAGATCGCCGAACAGGAAATCGCTTCTTATCAAAGAGCGGCCGAGTTTCTTAACATTAACAACGTCGAAGTCCTCTCTGTGCAGCATGAGTTTGGAATCTACGGCGGCGAGTCGGGAGCGCACTTGCTCGCTCTGCTCCGAGACGTTCGGATGCCGGTGGTGACGACCCTTCACACCGTGCTCCAACACCCCAATTCCTCTCAGCGCGCGGTGATGGAGGAATTGGATCGCTTGTCGACCCGCTTCATCGTGATGGCAGATCGGGGGAGGGCGCTCATGGAAAGCGTCTATGGAATCTCGCCCGAAAAGATCGATCTCATCCCGCACGGGGTCATCGACTTGCCGTTCATGGATTCGAATTTTTACAAAGACGAATTCGACGTGGAGGGGAAAACCGTTTTGCTGACGTTTGGTTTGCTCTCGCCAAACAAGGGGATCGAAATGGGGATTGCGGCCATGCCGGAGATTCTTCGCGAGAATCCGAACGTGGTTTATATCGTTCTCGGCGCGACTCATCCCCATGTGATCGCTGCGGAGGGCGAAAAGTACCGGCGCAAGCTCGAGTCACTCACCCGCAAGCTAGGCGTCGAGTCTCAAGTGATCTTTCACAATCGTTTCGTCGCGATCGAGGAGCTTAAGGCTTTCATCGGCGCCGCGGATATTTATCTCACGCCTTACCTCAACGAGGCTCAGGTAACATCCGGCACGCTCGCTTACACTTTCGGCGCGGGCAAGGCGATCATCTCGACCCCGTATTGGCACGCTCAGGAATTGCTGGCTGGCGAGCGCGGAATCCTTGTGCCGTTCTCCGATTCCTCTGCCATTGCGTCTGCCGTGAACAGTATTCTTGCCGAGCCGACCCGGATGACCGCGATGCGCAAACGGGCGTGGAAACAAGGTCGGGAGATGATCTGGCCAGTTGTGGCACGGCGTTACATGGAAAGCTTTGCCAAAGCGCGGGCGGGCATGAGTGCTGTTTCGCTGAGTCCCGCCGCCGAGGAAGTCATTAGCTACGAGTTGCCGGAGCTCAACCTCGCCCATCTTTTCACGATGAGCGATCACACCGGAATTTTTCAGCACGCGATTTATAGCGTGCCGAACTTTCATGAGGGATATTGCACCGACGATAACGCACGCGCATTCATCTTCACGGTCCTCCTCGAAGAATGGCAGGGACGATCCCTCGAGGTCGATCGCCTGGCCAGCAGCTACGTTGCGTTTCTCTGGTATGCCTTCGACGGGAATACGTGCCGCTTTCGCAATTTCATGAGCTACTCCCGCCAGTGGCTCGAGCTTCATGGCTCGGAGGATAGCCACGCGAGGGCGCTCTGGGCCGTGGCCACGGCTCTCGGTCGCTCAAAAAACACGGGCCACCGCAACCTCTGCGCGTTGCTTTTTCAACGCGGGCTCGGGCCCGTTGCAAGGTTCAGCTCTCCGCGCGCATGGGCGTTCACGCTCATTGCGATTCACGAATACCTGCGCACGCTTTCCGGCGACCGCGTTGTGGCGCAAATGCGGGAAACGCTCACGACCATGCTTGTCGATCTCTTCCACGCAAATTCCTCGGCGGACTGGATGTGGTTCGAACGCATCGCGACCTATGATAACGCGAAGCTTTCTCATGCAATGATCCTGAGCGGCTACTGGACATCGAACGGCGAAACCCTTGAGATTGGCCTGGCGTCTTTGCGATGGCTTCTGGAAGCGCAGACCACGCCCGACGGACATTTTGCACCGATTGGTTGCCACGGATTCTGGCCGCGAGGCGGAGAGAAGGCCCGCTTCGACCAGCAGCCGCTGGAGGCGCACGCGATGATCTCGGCTTGCCTAGAGGCTTACTCGATCACGCGTGACGATTTCTGGCGGTCGGCGGCGAGGCGGTGCTTTGAGTGGTTCCTCGGGCGCAACGACCTTGGTCAGCCGCTCTACGATGCCAGCACGGGCGGATGTCGCGATGCGCTTTTGCAGGACCACCTCAACCAGAATCAAGGCGCGGAATCGAGTCTCGCGTTTTACTTGTCTCTCGTCGAAATTCGCCGTGCTGATGAAATTCATGGCAGCAGCTCCACAAAATGAAACCAATCAATGTATTCTCAAGCGGTCTCATTTTTTCGCCAGACAGCCGGCGAGTCATCGTGCGTCCGTTTATCTCGTCGGACGTCACTTCGGTTCTTCATATCCTCGAACGTGCGTTCGCGTTGAGCGAAGAGGCGATGGAGGCGCAATTTGCGCTTCTCTGTGCGGGCTTCAGCTCCCGTCATGCGGATCTCGAGTCGGCGTGGCGTCGGCATTTCGCGTTGGTGCAGCACCATGTCGGCGAGCGCGCCATCTCGGAGATTCGCAAGCTCTACATCGGCGCGTTATTCTCAGGCGAATACGCCATCGAGTCGGCCGCCCTTTTCAATCCCTCAATGGTTCCGCATCCGGATCAGACCGGAGTCGAGCCCGGAGCACTCAGGTTTGTCATGAGCCTGCGTGCGACGGGCGAGGGACATATCTCGTCGATCGAGTTTAGATCGGGTCTTCTGGATTCCGACGGCAGCATCGATGTGGACGAAGTTTCGCGCCTCGTCGTCGCACCGGAGGTCGTGCGCAATCCCACGTATCTCAAGCATGTCTTTGTCGATAAACTTAACGAGATGGGTTTTCAAAACCCGTGGGCCACTCAAGTGATGGACTCGCTTGGCAACACGTTCACGCACGAGGAGCTGGGGCGAAGCCTCGGCGACCTTTCCGCCGGAGAGGGTTCGCGTGAGGTGGATCGCACACGCGAGTGTATCGACTGGCTCGCCCGCTCGAACTACGAGATTCATTTCCCGGCGTCCGTCCCGCTCTCACAGCGCATTATCTTTCCTGTTTCGGCGAATGAAAGCAACGGCATCGAGGATGCACGCTTTGTGCGATTCTGCGACGATGACGGCAGCGTTTGTTACTATGCCACTTACACGGCCTTTAACGGACACGCGATTCTTCCCCAGTTTATCGAAACCAAGGATTTTCTTAGCTTTCGCGTCCGAACACTTAACGGGCGCGCTGTGCAAAACAAAGGCATGGCGCTCTTTCCACGAAAGATCGACGGCAAGTTTGCAATGATTTCGCGGCAGGATGACGAAAACCTTTTCCTTATGCTCTCCGACAATCTCCACTTCTGGAGCGAGCCGCAACTTCTCATGCAGCCGGAGAATCCGTGGGAGTTTGTCAAAATCGGCAACTGCGGCTCGCCAATCGAAACCGAACACGGATGGCTCGTTATTACGCACGGTGTCGGCCCCATGCGGAGGTATTGTATCGGGGCAATGCTGCTGGATTTGAAGAACCCCGGAACACTTCTCGCCCGCCTGGCTTTACCGTTAATCGAGCCAAGTGACCAAGAGCGCGAGGGCTATGTCCCGAACGTGGTGTATTCGTGCGGATCACTCCTTCACGGCCGCCGCCTCCTTCTCCCCTACGCCCTCAGCGACTCCAGATCAACAATCGGCTGGGTCGATCTCGACGAACTCCTCAATGCGTTGACTTCCCGCGTCGAATAAGTGGGACCTGCCGGAGGATGTGCCTCCATGAGAAAGGTGCAAGTGCCTGTTGGTGCGGTGCATCCCGCTCAAGAAATACGGAACAAATGGAGCAGACCAGAATACGCATTGCTGTTTTAGCAAAGTATTCTTGACTCCTTTCACAGAGAAAGCCAGTTTAGCCTAAGATGAGTTTTTCTCCCTTTGATTGGATTCTGCTGATCGTGTTGTGCCTGTTTTTTTTCGGAGCGGCGCTGTGGACGCGGCGGCTCACGCGAAGTGTTTCGGATTTTCTTGCCGCCAACCGGTGCGCGGGGCGGTACTTATTGACGCTGGCTGATGGGGCGGCGGGATTTGGGGTGGTTACGCTGGTTGCGAATTTCGAGAAGTTTTATCAAGCGGGATTCGGGGCCTTCTGGTGGGGGATGCTTTTGGGACCGTTAGGATCCATTGCGGCCTTGAGCGGGTGGGTCGCCTACCGTTACCGGGAGACGCGGGCGATGACGATGGCGGAGTTCTTCGAGCGCCGCTACAGTCGGAAGTTCCGGGTTTTTGCCGGATCACTCTGTTTTATCTCCGGTTTGCTGAACTACGGAATCTTTCCCATGGTGACAGCCAACTTGCTGTCTAACCTCTTCGGGTTTTCAGAGACCTTCGTTGTCTTTGGGTTGGATCTTTCGACACGGGCGGCGATCATGATCGTGCTGCTGAGCATCGCTGCCACTTTCACGCTGGGTGGCGGGTTGATCACGGTGATGGTGACCGACTTCATTCAGAGCCAGATTCTGTTTCTGGCGCTTTTGGCTATCACGCTGGTGTTTGTCTTCCGATTCGAATGGCCGGTGGCTGCGGAAGGGCTCCAAATGGCTGCCGCCGGACGCTCGATGATCGACCCGTTCGACCAGAAGCTTGTCGACAGCTTCAACCTCTTTTTCTTTTGTGTCTTTGGGTTCAAGATTTTTTATAACTATCTCGGATGGCAGGGCAGCCAGGGATATTTTGCCGCGGCCAAATCGCCGCACGAGTTCCGCATGTCGCGGATCCTGGGCGAATGGCGTGGCGCCACCCTCTACCTTGCGGTTCTGATCGTACCCATCGGAGCCTTTGTTTTTATGCTGCACCCCATGTTTGCGGAGCAGGCGGCAGGGGTGAAGGAGGCGCTGGGCCTGATCAAGGATCCCCAGCTCGTGAAGCAGCTCACCGTGCCGACCGTGCTGGCGTGGTTGCTTCCGGCGGGAGTCCTCGGGCTGTTCACGGCAGCATTGATTTTTGCGGCTATCGCGACAGACGATACACAACTTCATTCCTGGGGAAGTATCTTCGTGCAGGACATCCTCATTCCGATTCGGGGGCGACCGCTCTCCACAGAAGCGCACATGCTGGCGCTGCGCCTGGCCGTGGTCGGGGTGGCGGGATTCGCCTTCTTCTGGTCCATGGTCTTTCCGCTGCGCGACTATGTGCTCATGTATATGCTTGCGACCGGTACGATCTATTTGGGTGGATCGGGTGCCGTGATTATCGGCGGACTCTACTGGCGACGGGCCACAACGGCTGGCGCCTATTCAGCGATGGTCACGGGAGCAACGATCGGAGTGGTGGGCGTGCTGGCTCAGGGGTTCTGGTCTTACATGACATTTTTTCATCAGTGGATTCCCAAATTTCCCCTCAATGGCGTGCAGATCGCGCTGAGCTCCTACATTGTATCTATCGTCGTTTTTGTGTCCGTTTCGCTGCTCACGTCGCGCGAACTTTTCAATTTGGAGAAGCTGCTTCATCGCGGGGTATACGCCCTGCCTGAGGAGGGGGATACCACCCCGCACACCGCCGGTGAAGGACGGCTCGTGCCTACATGGCAGCGCCGGCTGGGCATCAATCACTTTTTCACGAAAGGTGACAAAGCGATCTATTTTCTACAGATGGGCTGGGTGGCTTTCTGGTTCATCGCCTGCATTATCGGCACGACCTTGGCGCTGACCATTGGGATCTCGGCCGACAGTTGGCTCAGTTGGTGGAAACTGGTTATCATCATCAGCATTCTTGCCGGGATGGTTACGCTCGTCTGGTTTATGATCGGCGGCATCGCCGACTTCCGGGAACTTGTGCGCAAGCTCATGACAGAAAAGCCGGATGCCCGTGACGATGGGTGGGTCAAGTAACCATGGACGCTTCGAGTAACCCCGGCAGAACGTTCCGTCCTGCAATTCACCCGATCAAAACCCGCCAAAGTTTCCCTCCCCCATCACGAAATAAGGAAGACACCTGACCACTACACTAAATCATGAAAATTCTCGACCTTCAAATCCTCCGAATTCTTGTTCCCGCCTGCATCGTTGGTCTTTTCGCCCTATCCGGCTGCAAGCCCGGCGCTCCCTCCTCAGGGCCGGTGGTAGAGGCCGTGGCACTGACGACCTATTCATTGGCTCCCGCACTTTCGTGGAATGGCACAGAGGCGGCGGATCGGTATGAGATTGAGATCGCGAGGAACTCCGATTTTTCCTCACTGTTTCTTAAAGACTCCAGTCCGGTGCCCCGATACGTGGCTCCTAACGGGATGGCTCCCGGGAAGTATTTCTGGCGGGCATTCAGCACGAGCGCCGGGCTGCGGCTTCCCGGAGAAACTCGCGGCAGCCTTGAGGTTCTGAGTCCTGCCAATGTTTACGAGGTCCCTGTGGGTGCCGATGCGGATGCAATCCTCGAAATGATCTCTTTAGCTTCTAAAAACACGCCGGCCCGCGTGAACTTTCCGCCTGGCGGCAAGTTTCGTCTTCCTGCGAAGCCGGTATTCCTGGAACTCAAAGGAGCCAGCCAATTGGTCATTGATGGACGCGGGAGTTCGATCACGTTTACGAATCCGATGACCGGCTTTGCACGGCTGCAGGATTGCTCGGAGGTGTCGTTCTGCGATCTTGTGATCGACCATGATCCCACACCATTTTCTGTGGGAGTCATCACGTCGGTGAACAAAGAGACCGGTCTCATCACACTTGAGGTGGAGCCTGGGCACCCGGATTTCGACGCCCCCCACATGCTGGAGAACTGGAGTTTCTGCATGTTTCTGGAACCGGACGGCAAAGGCCGGATTCTGGCTGATTCGCCGCTGGTTCCCATGATCAAAAAAGAGACTTTGCGGCGTATGGAGAAAGGGTTTGCCGTGGAGGTCACCCAGGCGTCCATGCTGCGGGTGGTGAGTGTTGGGGACCGC
>JBBRHN010000026.1:0-12442 GCA_038222685.1 Chthoniobacterales bacterium
CAAGACTAGATTGCTCAGATTCCATTTTTGCCCCCTTTCCACGCAACGCTCAATGATTGCACAAGCTTCATAAGCAAGAGCTATACCAAATTTTACGGAAAGCGCAACAACTTTCGTTGCATTGTTGCACAGAACATTCTCTCATCCCTCCCACGCGGGTTTAACCGGGAAGATTTTTGAGCATCTCGGCGTTCGTCGGATACTTGCGGATGAAAAACAGGAGCCTCTCGATGGCTTCAATGGGCTTGTGCCCGGCGAGGCCGCGGCGGATGACGTTGATTTTTTGGAGATCCTCCTCCGAGAGAAGCAATTCCTCACGCCTCGTGCCCGACAAAAAGATATCAATCGCCGGATAAATTCGCTGATCGCTGATCTTTCGGTCCAAGACGAGTTCCATGTTGCCGGTGCCTTTGAACTCCTGGAAAATCAAATCATCCATCCGGCTGTTCGTCTCGATGAGTGCCGTCGCCATGATTGTCAGCGAACCAGCCTCCTCCGTGTTGCGCGCCGAGGCAAAAAGTTTGCGCGGAATCTCCAGAGCGCGCGCATCGACACCCCCGGACATCGTGCGTCCTCCCCCACCCTGAGCGTTGTTAAAAGCGCGCCCAATACGTGTGAGTGAATCCATTAACACAAAAACATCCTTGCCCATTTCGACAAGGCGCTTCGCGCGCTCGATGGCCAGTTGCGCGATGCGTGTATGGGTTTTGATATCGCTGTCGTTGGAACTCGCCATCAATTCGGCCGTTGGCACCGTGCGGCGGATTTCCGTCACCTCCTCGGGGCGTTCGTCCACGAGCAAAATGATCAACTTGATCTCGGGATGGTTTTTCACGAGCGCGTCCGCGATGTGCTGCAAAAGCGTTGTCTTGCCCGTGCGCGGCGGCGCAACAATCAAACCGCGCTGCCCCTTGCCGATAGGCGTCATGATGTCGATGATGCGCGTCGTGTAGCGATCCGACACCGTCTCCATCCGAATCCGCTTGTTGGGATTAATCGTAGTGAGTTCTTCGAAAACCGGGAGATTTTGAAAGTTATCCGGGTCCTCGCCCTCCAACTCCGTCAGACGAAAAAGTTGCGGCCCGCGGTTGCCTCGGCGGGTCTCGCCGCGAATCCACATGCCATCGCGCAACCCATAACGCCTCACCACTTCCGGCGTGACAAAAATGTCGTTATTGGACTGGGTGTAGTTTCGCTTCGACTCGCGAAGGAAACCGAAACCTTTTCCGGAGACCTCGACAATGCCCTCGGCATAGGTTGGCGGTGGCGGCGGTGCAGCAGGTGCGACGGGAACTACTGGCGCAACAACAACATCGGTTGTTACTGGCGCGGCTTCCGAAACTTCGGCAGCGGGTGCGGCATCCGACACGATCTCTTCAGCCACTACTTCAGGCGATACTCCACTGGAGACCGCATTGTCAGCAGGAGCGTCTGCGGCAGCGCGGCGGCGCTGTGGGCGAGGGCCCCGCACACGGCGCGGACGACGGGCAGGAGATGCAGTTTCAGTGGAGTCCGCCGGTGAGGTCGGAGTATTGGGTTCTTCAGTCATGTTAAAAAATTGGGGGTTGTCGTCAGCGTCGTTCACCCGGTGTTTTTCGTGAAAAACACCGACAGACGGAGCATTCGTGCTTTGTCTCCAAAACACTCTTCAAGCACTTTACCTTCGACCATTGTTCGTGGCCGGCCATGAGATAATCTCATCGATATAAAAAAAGTAACTGCAGCGTTCGATGTCATCGAATGCCGTCCCGAAGATAGAGTCTTCCAACGGTCTATCAAGGTTTCGACGACACGCACGGAAGCTTTTTCCGGGCAAGAGGGTCGAACGACGAAATGAGTAGAGCGCGGCATCGCGCTCGTGTCAATGGCTTTTTCTCACCAAGCTATCCGGTCGTGCGCAAGCCGCTGGCAATCGCGTTGATGCTCAGCAGCACTTGCGGCAGCAACCGGTCGGCCTCGGGCGAGTTCGCGGCACGGGCTGCGCGCCACAGGCGGAGCACGTCGGTTTGGTGGACATGAAGTGAACGCAAGGCGGCATCACGGAGCGCGAGCGTCTTCAACATCCGCGGGCGGCGTTTCTCCAAGCTCCCGCCGAAGACTTCCGCCATCATCGCTTTTGTGCGGTCGAACTCCGTCAGAATTACCCCGAGCAACGATGTCCGCACGGACTCCTCCGCTACCAACCCGGCATAAAGTTCGATCATCTCTCGATCCGCACTCGCGAGGTTGGTCTCCACATTCGTCAACACGTAATAAAGAAAAGGAGACGATTTTATCCCGCCCGCGAGCTGCTGCAACGCGGCGGGATCCTCGGCGGCGAGGCGTTCGAGAGCCGTTCCCACCCCGAACCACCCGGGAAGATAGTGCCGACTCTGGTTCCAACTGAACACCCACGGGATCGCGCGCAGATCTGCTAGCGTGCGCTCGCCCGTGCGCCGGGTCGGACGCGATCCAATCCGGCTTGTTTCCAAAGCATCAATTGGCGTCGCCTGCCCGTAGTAAGGCATGAAGTCGGGGTGCTCGATAAGTTCGACATAGGCATCGCGGCTCGCCGCCGAAAGAAAAGCGCAGCACGCGCGGAATTCGTCCTGCGGCCCGGCATCTCGTTCGATCAACGAAACGCCAGCAACACCTGCTTGGAGAAGCTCCAGATTATAAACCGCCGAGACGAGGTTCGCGTATTTTTGCGGAATCGTCTCGCCTTGCTCGGTCAGCCGCAAGTCGCCTTGAACCGACCCCGGAGGGAGCGCGTCGAGAAAACGATGCGTCGGGCCCGCTCCCCGGCTGATCGTTCCGCCGCGTCCGTGAAAAAAACGAATCTTTACACCCGCGTCGTTGCCGGTCTCCGCCAACGCCGACTGCGCCTGATGCAACCCCCATTGACTCGCAAAAATGCCGCAATCCTTGTTGCTGTCGCTGTAGCCGATCATCACTTGCTGCACAGGCCGCGCCTGCCGCTTGGACAAGACCTGCACGCGCTGGCTCGTCTGGTGCGCGAGGCTCCGCGCTGTCACAGGGTGAGCAAGGAAATCGCGCACAATCCCCGGCCCGCATTCCAAATCGGAAAGCGTCTCAAACAAAGGCACAACCGGCAGATCGAAGACCAGCCCCTCCGGAGTCCAGTGTGCGAGCCCAGCCTCCCGCGCAAGCACATACACAACCAACAAATCAGAGAGCCGTCGGGTCATGCTCACGATCAACGAGCCCACACCCTCGCGTCCGAATTTATCCATGTGCGCGCGCAGCGTCTGGTAGCACGACAGAACGGCATCCGCTTCGTTCCCCGCGCTCGCCCGGCTCCCGAGAAACGGACGCGGCGAATTCAACTCGGCATTGAGAAAGCCGAGGCGCTTGTCCTCGTCCCACGCCGAGAACGATGCGTCCGCCGCCCCGCTGGCCGCCAGTAACTCGTCCATCGCCAAATCGTGAAAACGGCTGTTTTGCCGCACATCGAGCGCTGCAAGGTGGAATCCAAAAACGTCGAGCGCCCGCCGCACGGGAAGGACGGCGGTATCAGCAAGACGTCCGGCACCCACCGCATAAAGCGAGTCGGAGAGTTGCGCGAGGTGCGCGTCCAGATCGAGCGGGCTCTTGTAAAAGATTCCATCCGACGCCAGCACGAAGTCTTCGCCTTCGCCGGTTTTCAGAGGAAGCTTCGCCTGCAGCAGGAGCACAAACTGCCGCCACGGCTCGTCCGAGTGCTGACGCGAGAGCACCTCTGCGAGTTCGGGATTCTCCGACCAAAGCTCCACGAGCGTGCGATCCAGCGCGGCCGGAGCCTCTTGAAAATTGCTCGAAAGCGGCAGCTTTCCCGCGAGTTCTTCGAGTTGGTGGTGGATGACCAGCAGCGCGTTGATCCGCAACTCTGCCAACGAATCCGCCGTGACATTCGCAGTGACGAGCGGGTGTCCATCCCGGTCTCCGCCAACCCATGTGCCGAAACGCACCTTGGGCCATGCCTGCGGGTCTTCGAGCAGGTGCTCATCAAATCCCGCCGCCTTCCAAGCCTGATGCAGCCTCTCATCAAGCCGTGCCAGCGCGGTCGGGAATACGTTCCTCAGGTAAAAAACAACGCCTCGACGCTCCGTGGCGATATCGGGTTTTTCCAAAAGAATTTCTCCGGTTCGCCACAACCTCTCGAGAACGACTTTGATCTCATCGCGCACTGCCGTCCGCTGGCTCGGAGTCAATTGCTCATCTTCGAGTGCCGTCACGAGCCGATAAATCGCCCGGTGTTGCTCGAGCACAGCCGAACGCTTGGCCTCCGTCGGGTGCGCCGTGAGCACCGGTTCGATGCGCACCTCGTGCAAGGAGCCCGCAATCTCCTCAGCCGTCTGCCCGGCGGCGCGCAAGCGTGCAAACTGCTGCCCCCAAAGTCCCGGCTCCTCCTGAAGCCCGCTGGCGATTTCCCGCAGGCGGCGCGTGCGCGTGGACGCCGTCTCTTCCACCATGTTGAGCAATTGAAACGCTATCGAGTATGCCTGTTCAAATCCCGCCGGCCTCCCCTCGCCCGACCCCAACCAAGGCAACCGGGACGCCACATCATTCTCGCCGAGTTCCACAAGAACCTCGTGCAAGCACTGCATGAGAAAATCCAAATCCCTCTCGATTTTCTCGAACCCCGAAGCGATATAATCTGCCGTCGTCTTCACCCGGCTCGGCATGTTTTCGATTTTTGGGAAAAAAGCAACCGCCGACTTGATAAAAATCCTTTCCGCGGAGAATCAGCGCTTGCGCAAGCTGTGCCCGACTTCTGCTTCCATCGCTTCGAGTGACTGAAAAATATCGCGCATGAAATAGACCACCGCCAGAAGTAAAGCCCCCATGCTTGCCGCAAAAACCGCCGCGATGATCCACGCTGCCTCGAATTTCGTCGCCGCAAAAACAAAGAGGAGAAGAATCAAGATGACCGTGAGAAAAATACACGCTGACGCGCCGAGAATTGCCCAGCGCATCAACCGACACCGATACCGGATGATCTCCAACTGCTGATCCACATTGGCCTGAAATTCCCCGGTCCCCGTGGACCGCTCGCGGGCAAGCACACGCGACCGGTCAATCGCCCGACCCAAACGATTCGTCATGCTCAGCATGAGCAAACCGCACGCCGAAATGATGATCGTCGGACCAACAGACAGTTGAAGGGCATTGGCTATTTCGGAGAGTGTCATCATGACGACTTGACCCTGTCATATCCCGCCAACGTGTCGATCTTAGAACTCCACCTTCGCCCCGACATACCAGTTCCTCGGCATCGCCGGATCAATCCCGTCCGGCCGAATCCGCGCGTAATACAGGTTATCGAACAAATTGTTGATTCCTCCGATAATGCTCACGTAGTCCTTGTAAACCTTCGCCTCGACAGTCAAATCCCAAACGTTATAAGCCGGGATAAACCGCTGCTGTGTATTCGTATCGTCCGCGAAACTTGAGCCCACGAAGTTGCCCAACAGCGCAACCTTCACGCGATCCCGCCAGTTGTAAATCGCTCCGACCCGCAAAATGTAGTCCGGTGAATACTGCGGCGTCTTCCCGTCATTAGGCCCCGCAACGAACTTCGCATCCATCAGCGTCAGCGCCGTATAGACACTCAGCGATCCGTATGTCTCCACCCAGCTCTGGCGCGGCGCGACAACCGACTTGCCCGTAGGCGGCGTGTCGCGGTTCCAAATTTCTTCGCTCAACCCGACCAAATCAATCTCCGCATAAACATCCCACCCGAACGTCATCGCCCGGCCCGCGTTTTCAATGATCGTCAGATTCCCGCCGTCCGCCGTCCGCGTTCCGATGATGTCCGAGTTTTCGATCAGGAACACACTCGTATCCCACGTCGCCCAAGGCTTTGGGTTCCCCCGAAAACCAACCTCGTAGTTCATCACGAAACTCTCGTCGAGGTTTCCCGCAACCGCCGAGTTCGGAGTCGTGGGCACCGCCTGTGTGAAAATCGGCGGACGATACGCCTGCGAAACGTTGCCGTAAGCCGCAATCTCTGGCGTGAATGCATACTCCACCCCAAGTCCGAACAGCGGCACGAAATTGTAGATCGTATCGTCTTTCAATGGCTGCCCATTCTGAAACGACGAAACATTTACAACCTCGTTCACGCTCTGCCAGATGTTCTCCAATCGCACGCCGGGCGTGATCGAAAGCTTGCCGAACTGAAACCGATTTTCCGCGAACGCCGTGATATAAAAAGTCTGCCGATAGTTCTGATTGATGATGCGGCCCGTCTGCGCCGTCGGACTGCTGCCCCGGCTGTCCGTCCTCGGCGACCACGTGTAATAGAGCATCGCGCCGCCCGTCAGTGTGTGCGTATTTCCCAGCCAATCCCAGTCGTGGCGCACCCGCGGCTCGAGTCCGAATGTATAAAATTGCTGAGTCTCAATCTGGTTCGTCTGCGCGTTGGGCCCCGTCGGCAAAGTCCCAAACCCACCCCCGCGCTGCCGACGACTCCACCGCCGGTAATAGTCAAACCACGCGCGAAACGTGTAGAATGTCCGCTCGCTTAAATCGTTCTCATGGATCAACGCCGCCGCATATCGGCTGATTCTCATCCGGTCAAAAAACCGCGACGTCGCGTTTCGGTCCTTGTCATAGTTCACCGCAGTCGGACCCGTCGCCAGCGTCTGCCCACCGGGCTCACCATGCGTTTCGTCATACGCCGCGACATTCAGATACCACCTGCTCGCCCCCGTCGCATCTAGCGCCAGCGTTCCACCCCAGGCATTCACCGCGTAATCGCTGTTCGCTTCGCGAAATCCATCCGTCTCCTGGTGATCATACCAACCGTAATACCCAAACCGCCCAACAGTTCCGCCCGCCGATGAGAAATTCGAATAATATCCAAAGCTCCCCGCCGTGTTCGTCGATTGCACCTCAAACGGCGTATCCGTCGGGGGTTTCTTCATCACAAAATTCAACGCCCCCGCCGGCTGCGGCCCATACATCAACGCCGCCCCTCCCCGCACAAATTCAATCCTTTCTACCGCATCTAAAGGCGGCGTGTAATACGCCTCCGGATATCCAAACATGTCGGCATGAATCGGAATCCCGTCCTCCAACACTTGAAAATACTGCATCCGATGAGGGTCGTATCCGCGATACCCAATGCTCACCAACGGCGTCGATTCCTCGGCCAAAATCAACCCCGGCGTTGTAGCAATGACCTGCCGGTAGTTGTCATTGCTGATTGTCGGCAAATCGTTGAGTTGAATATTCGACGTCTTTTTGCCCGCGTTGATGCGCGTCCCCTCAATGTCCGGCAAAAACGGCCCCGTCGGACGCGTGTCGTAGTCCGCCACCACCTCCACTCCTTCGATGCGCTCGACCTCTTGCGCCTGTGCCAATTCCATCCCCATCCAACTCCCCGCCAACGCCAAAATCACACTTTGTTTTCTCATATCGGAGATGCTTATATGAGAATGCGTCTCATTATGTCAACCCCTTATTGCGACTCAGTCGCGTTTTTTCCATTGCGCGTCTCTGCGAATTTTGTAGCGTGTGCTGGTGGAGCGAAGCATTCCGTCCAAAATTTTACCTGACCGCCATGACGCAAAAGCGTCGTGGGTGCCTGCCGCAGCATCGATTTGTCTGCACGCCGGGATCATCGCGCTCGCCGCGGTCACGACTTTTCGAGTCGTCGATACGCCCGCCCGCGTGGAAATCAGCGCGGAACTCGGAGATTTCTCGTCAGAAGAGCTGCTCACCTCTCTGCCCGCCGCACCCGCCGTTACGGAATTTGAAACCCCGACGCCGCCCGTTCCGGAAACCACCGTCGCGCCGCCAATCCCCGACCTGACGCAATCCGCTGCCAATCTTGTCACGAGCACGTCCACCGACGCCTCCCCGCCGACCTCAACGGTTGCTCCAAAAAAAGCAAACCCCGCGTCCGCAAAAACCGGCAAATCCGCCGGCACGAGCGTCGGCAAGGGTGGAGCAGGCGGCGGCGCGTCAAATGCCCGCCCGAACGCCTCCGCGAACCCCGCGCCGCGTTACCCGGAATTCGCCAGACGCAACGGCTGGCAAGGCATCGTCCTCATACGCGTGACCGTCACCCCCAACGGTCGACCCAAAGCCGTCAGCGTTTTTCGTGGCTCCGGCTACGCTGTTCTCGACCAAGCCGCCCTCGAATCCGTCCGGCGTTGGCTCTTCCACCCGCGCATGTCAGGCGGCCTCGCCGTCGAATCCACCATCGAAGTCCCCGTCACCTTTTCCCTCCGAAAAGCATAGGCGAGCCGACCATCGGCAAGATGCGATTGTTTGACTCGCATAGGGAGATGCCCCAGTTTCTCTCGAAAGCGATGAACAGTTTTTTTCGATGCAAAGTGAAGGGGCGGGAACGAATTTTTCTCTTCTTCGTTTTACCTTTCTTGCTACTCCTTACCGCGGTTTGCGTATATTTAGTTGCATTCCCGAAGCCACCACAATCGACTGGCGAGACGGTCGCAATCATCGCCCCCGTGCAAACTAAACATCTGCCGCCGCTAGAGGCTGCGGTGCTGATCGAGAATCTCAAGACCGCCCACGCCCTTGAGGAGAGCAGCAAACTTGCGGACGCAGAGCAGGCATTTTTTACAATCACAGAAACGAATCCGGAAAGTGATCGAGCCTGGGGAGGACTCGGACGAACACGCGTGGCGTTGGGAAGTTTCAAGGAGGCAATCCCTCCTCTCGACCGCGCCTGCCGCCTCGACATCAAAGGAAGTGGTTACTATGCCTCCCGCGGGATGGCAAAACGCGGTCTCAAGGATTTGAAAGGAGCTTACCGGGATCTTAATGATGCCGTCCGATTGGACCCGACGGATGTTCTAACTGCCAACACACTCCTTTTTCTCATCATAGAACGTGAGGATTACCCGCAATACGAACGGACTTTGGAGAAAATCAAAGGTGCCGGATATACCTCCTCGACCAACCACTGGATCATCCCGTCAGCATACAAGGAATTCCTCATCGGCGACGTCAAAAAGGGGAAATCCCTCCTGCGGGAAGCCAAAGAGGCACTTCCTCCAGAACAATATCAGACCTTAATTAAGGACCCCGTTTTTGCCAGCAAGCGGGGAAAGGAATTCTTGGAGACACTCAACGAAAAGCCAGCGGAAGAACCCTCCCCAACGCCCTAATCACCCTAGCGAAGAAAACGCGCGACGAAGCTCCGCCAGCCGCGCGATCCATTCTTCCTGCCTCTTTCGATGCTCGTCCACAACTGCCGCCGGGGCGTTGCTGACGAACGATTCGCTGGAGAGTTTGCGGGCAACTTTTTCGATTTCCACTTCCACTTTTGCGATCTCGGTTTCCAACCGGAGGCCCTCTGCCGCAGGATCAACCAAACCATCCAACGGAAGATAAACGATGCCGATGTCGGTCGGACAAGCCGCCGCGCCAGCTGGCGGCGACGAGACAGCCTCCAACGACTCGGAATGCAACAGCACGGCCAAAGCGGGGAACACTTCACGAACCCATTCCACGGCAGGCTCGATCTTCCATGCCACCCGCTTGTTTGAAGGCACGTTGTAAGTCGCACGCAAGTTCCGAGCGCGCGATGCCGCTTCGAAAATCGCGTGCGCTTTTGGCTCTTCCTTAAAGTTCGCGGCCTCCGGCCACGGCGTCATCATCACGCTCACAGGCCCGAAGCCGAGCCCCTGCCACAACTCCTCGGTCAGAAACGGTGCATAAGGATGCAGCAGACGCAGAACCCGGCCGATTGTGTAATCCATCGCCGCCAACGTCCCCGCACGACGTGGCGAACCTTCCACCAAATCTGCCTTGGACGCCTCAATAAACCGATCGCAAAAATCGCCCCAAACAAAATCGTAAAGAGCCTGCGCGATCTCGCTGAATCGATACTCCGCGTAGCCGTCGTCAATTCTCCGAATCGTTGAATCCAGCCTGCCGAGCAGATCGCTGGCAAAGATCGACAAGTCGTGTGCCGACGGATCGGCATTCACATCAACGTCGCCATGCATCAGTCGAAACCGGCACGCATTCCAAAACTTATTGCAAAAATTCCGCCCCTCTACGACCTGCTGTTCGTCGAACTTAATGTCCTGTCCCTGCGGCGCGATGCGAAGCAGACCGAAACGCAATCCGTCGGCACCATACTTCGCGATCAAATCAAGCGGATCGGGCGAATTCCCCAAGCTCTTCGACATTTTCCTTCCCTGCTTATCGCGGATGATTCCTGTAAAATAAACGCTCCGAAACGGAATCTCCCCCGTGAACTCCAGTCCGGCCATAATCATTCGCGCGACCCAGAAAAAAATGATGTCCGGCCCGGTCACCAAAGCGCTCGTCGGATAAAACTTCGCCCGCGTCTCCGCGTCCATCGTCTCATGCGCCCACAACCACGACGAGAACCACGTATCCAGCACGTCGCTATCCTGCTCCCAACCCTCACCCGGAGACTCGATTTGCACACGAACTTCCGCCTCTCCACTTCCGCCTTCCGGCTTGGTCCAAACCGGAATCCGATGCCCCCACCACAACTGGCGCGAAATGCACCAGTCCTGAATGTTCTCGAGCCAGTGGTCGTAAACCTTCTCCCATCGATCGGGAAAAAAGCGGATGAGCTGATTGCGAACGGCATCGCGCGCCTCGACGGTCTTTGGATACTTCAAAAACCATTGCTCCGAGAGCCTCGGCTCCACCGGCACATCCGCGCGCTCGCTGAAACCGACATTGTTTTCATGCGGTTCCTCCTTCACCAAAATTCCCAACTCGCGCAGCTTGTCGACTGCCTCCACCCGCGCCTCAAAGCGATCCAACCCCACAAAATCCTCGCCCCCGAGTTCGTTGAGCGTTCCGTCGGGATTAAAAATATCGATCACTGCCAGCCCATGCCGCAACCCGATTTCGTAATCCGCTTTGTCGTGCGCCGGCGTCACCTTGAGCACTCCCGTGCCAAACTCAAATTCCACCGCCTCGTCGCCCAAAATCGGAATCTCCGCACGATTCTCAAACGGCAGAGGACGCACCACATGCAGGCCGATCAAGTCCGCGTAGCGCGGATCTTTCGGATTCACCGCCACCGCAGTGTCGCCCATAATCGTCTCAGGCCGCGTCGTCGCGATCTCCAGAAACGTCCCAGGCTTTTCGACGATCTCCACTTTGAAATGGTAAAGATACCCCTTCTGCGGTTTCGAGATCACCTCCTCGTCACTCAGCGCCGTGAGCGAGACAGGACACCAGTTCACCATCCGCTTGCCGCGATAGATCAACCCCTTCGCGTGCAGATCCACAAAAACCTCCTGCACCTTCCGCGCATAAGCCTCGTCCATCGTGAAGCGCTCCCGGCCCCAGTCGCACGAGCAACCGAGCTTCTTCAACTGATTGATAATGATGCCGCCGTGCTTCTCTTTCCACTCCCACACACGTTTGAGAAATTCGTCCCGACCCAAATCGTGACGCGTCTTTTTCTCCTCCTTGCGCAGCTTTCGCTCGACCACCGTCTGCGTAGCAATGCCCGCATGATCCGTCCCCGGCAGCCACAACACCTCGTGCCCGGTTTGCCGCGCATGACGGCACAAAATATCTTGAATCGTGTTGTTCAACACATGCCCCAACGTCAAAACTCCCGTCACATTCGGCGGAGGGATCACAATCGAAAACGCGGGCTTGGCAGATTTCGGATCCGCCGTGAAAAGGCCGTTCGCCTGCCACCAGGCATACCAGCGGTCTTCGACGGATTGAGGTTCGTAAGCTTTGGAGAGTTCTGACATCGAACCGCGCATTCTGCCGAATTTCCGTCATCATTCAACTGGCTTCTCGAAATCTCTTGCGATCCGAATCCCCTCCCCTCGCGAAAAAAACCGCTTGCGCGCCCCGTCGCCAGCCAGCACGTTCGCGCGGGTGAGGTTTTGGTTATTCACAGCGGCATGCATGCTCCTCTCGATCTCAGGTGTTTTCGCGCAATGGAACATCGCCTTGATCGAGGGGCGTCGCTACGTGCCGATCTCCGATGTTTCCACTTTCTACAAGCTCAACGCCCCTGAAATCACCGGCAACAGTTTCACGCTTAGAGGGCAGGAACGCAAAATCGTGGGCCGCAGCGGCGGACGCGAGGTGCTTATTAACAACGTCAAATACGTGCTCTGCTTCCCCATCGCTTCGAAAAGCGGCGTGCTCCACATTTCCGCAATGGACGTGACCAAAATCATCGAACCCGTCATGCGCCCGGGCAAAATCAAGGACGCCACCGCGGTCCGCACCGTGATCCTGGATGCCGGCCACGGCGGTCACGACTCCGGTGCCACCGGCCCGCTCGGCAAGGAAAAGGACGCCGCGCTCGACGTTGTCCTACGCGCAAAGAAGCTCCTAGAGGAAAACGGCTACAACGTGCGCCTCACTCGCGGCACAGACATCTTCATTCCTCTCGAAAAACGTCCGGGCCTCGCCAACAAATACCCGAACGCCATCTTCATTAGCGTTCACTTCAACAAAAGCA
>JBBRHN010000027.1:0-12245 GCA_038222685.1 Chthoniobacterales bacterium
TCCGCTCAAAACGATGCTTTTTAATTTCGGAGTTCGGGTTAAATCGAAAAGCGGGCCCTCGCCGCCCCTCCGCCTCCTCCCAATGCCAATGCGAAACCTCCGCCACAAACACCTCCAAGGCCAAACGCGCCTGATCCTGCGCAAACTGCCCCCTTGGCGAATCAGGTTCCAGCGACAAAATAAAAGATTTTGCCGCAGACGACAGATTTTCACTTACCAAAGGTCCTGCTTTACGACAGAAGCTCAAGAACCGTTCCAAAAGCACGCTCCACCAATACAGCGTCATTTCGGGCACACGAAGGTTGCGCCCCTCCACCATCCGCCGCACCCAGGGTTTCGGATGCGGAACAACCTCCGCCCACCGATCCGAATTTCCCGCATCTTTACCAAAACGATCAAAAGCCATGCACCCCCTTTATCAAAAAAAGCTAATGCACCTCAAGCCTTTTATTCCACACTTTTTACTGGACTTAGCCAAATAGCTAGAAATATTGCTGGCTAAACAACGTTAGCCATAAAATATGATTACATCGCATTTATCATCAGGATGGATTACCGAATCGGGTCCGTGTGTTTATGTTCTTTCGCTTCGAAGCAAGAAGCAAAGAAAGCTCTATATTGGTCGGACCGGCACTTCAAATAATACAGGTATCAGCACACCGTTCAAGCGCTTGGCTTCCCATCTCTCGAAGCGCGGCAAAACCCGATCATGTATCCATGACAACGATTTAGACGATGCTTTCCTGAAAAATGCCGAGATCACTTTCACCGCAGTATCGGTTCCTCTCGGACAACAGATCAGTTCAGAGCAGTGGCTAAGATGGAAATTCAAAGAAACGGAGGTTCTCAATCGCGACGCATACCCACCAACGGAGCCGAATCTCTCACCGGAAACGCGAAACAAATTGGAAACACTTTTCCGAACAATCAATAAAGGCTAACCATGCGCACCATGCAACCACTACCAGCCGCTCAGTTTCGATGATTGTCCGTAATTACAACCCTCACCCTGTAATCGACGCTTGCCGCCGCTGGTAGTGGTGCATGTGCTCGACGATGGGCAGCAAAATATATCGTCTTGTTGAGGCGGACGAATCTGGTAGGTTGTCCATCATGGCCTCAACGTATACAGCAATCACAAAACGAGACGGCGACTGGTGGATCGGATGGATCGAAGAAGTCCCCGGCGTCAATGCACAAGAGGAATCCAAAGAAGAATTGCTTTCCTCCCTGCGGGAGATCCTTTCAGAAGCACTTGAATTTAACCGCTCTGAGGCGCGTCAGGCAGCAGAAGATAATTACACGGAAGAACTTGTGACGGTGTGAAGCGCCGCATTTTCCTTCAATACCTCCAACAACATGGATGCACTCTTATCAGAGAGGGGGGCAATCACTCGTGGTGGGGCAATTCCGCCAAGAACAAGAGATCATCCGTTCCCCCGACACTTAGAAGTGAACGACCTCCTCGCGAAGAAGATTTGCAAGGATCTCACATCGGGTCAGTCCGCGCATGTGATCAAATGCGCCGACCCCGTCGCTCCATCTGGAAAAACTTTTCAAATGCCTCCATTTTCCGCATGGGTCAAGACAGCTCATCGAGATGGGATAAAACGCGGGGATGACACCCTCCGCACACAGTTGCATCCGGGTGTGATTGGAAGTGGGTGAGGTCAACCGGCGAGGTCAGCGTGCCGGAGAATTTTTTCGGGCTACTTGATTTCGCGAAGTTTGCCGCCGGATTTGCGGACGATGGAACCCATTTCGCGTTTGTCGTCGGGTTTCATTTCAAAGCCGATGAAGTGAATTTTGCAACCTTCGTTGCCTTGGAGTGAGCCTTTGGCGATGGTTTCGAGTTCGGGCCAGGGGACGTTTTCTAATGTGCCGGTGGGACGCCATTGGAAGCTGCCGTCGGAGATGAGGAAGATCACGTCGGGCTGCATTTTGGCGGCCAGTTCAAGAACACCAGCGAAGCCGCGCGCGTTGCTGACGACTTTGCCTGAGGCACCCATCGTTCCAGATTCCACCCATTCCTCTTTCATCCATTTGAGCGCGGCCTCGCGGTTTTGGTCAGTGGCTGGCAGTAGCTCTTTGTTGAATGGTTTGTAGTTCTGCGTGAACTGAATGATGCCGAATCGTGCACTGATCGGGAGTTTGCCAACGAGAGCTATGGTTTCCTCCTGAATCTTAGAAAGCGGCACTCCAGCCTTGTTGGCTTTGTTAACGACACTTGTGGAGACATCGAAGAGAAGGAGGATGCGTTTGCCGGTGGACTGGATGCCGAAGAAGCTGAGTCCGGTGCCGGTGCCGCCGAGTCCGCCCGCGCCTTCGCCCCCTGCGCCTTGACCAGCGGTGCCGACGAGGCTGGAGACTTGATCGGAGACGACTTCGGCGGGATCGAGGGGGAGCATTTGATCCATTGGCATTTTTGGCAATTCAGGCAAAGCAAAGGCGGAGGGGCGGAGACTTTGCATTTTGTCATTGAAGGTTGGCTTAGGAGTCATGGCATCGAAAGCGGCCATGTTCATTCGGTGTTCGCGTTGTTTGGCGGGCAGGCGGATGTCTTTTTTGACCTCGAAGTTTGCGGGCGCGGGAAAGATATATTTCGCAACGACAATGACGCCGGCAACAATGCCTCCGGCGACGTGAATGCCGATGACGGCGATAATAATCGTAATGATGAGCCGCTTGCGGCGTTGCTTGAGAAGATCGTCCTCGGAAAGGAATTTTTCGACGGCGGGCATCAGGTTTCCTCCTCGGCAGTATCGGCAAATGTAACGCCGGTGATTTTTGCCTGAGCGCAAACGTTGAGTACTGCGACGATGCGTTGATGGCTTGCCGCGTCGTCGGCATCGATCGTTATCAACGCTTCGCTTTTATTAGCTTCTGCGGTTTCCTTGAACCGCTTAAGGGTTGCGAGCAGGGTCGGGAGGGTTTCGCTGGTCGGGGAGTCCATCGGCTGATCGTTGAGAATGATCTGTCCGTCGGGACGGATAAAAATGCGTTGCTCGTCAGGGATATCGAGTGCCTCTTCCTGTGCGACGGTGCCAGGAAGGCCAATGTTGATGTCGCTCTCTTGTTTGACAGGCTTAGCGGTGACCATGAAAAAGACGAGCAGGAGGAACACCATGTCGATCATGGGGCCCATCTGGATTTCGACTGTTTGAACGTCTTTGCGTTTTAGTTGCATGTCATTTGGAACACGGAGGCACGGAGGACACGGAGGGCAGAAGGTGCCAGAGGCTTAACTCGGGAAGATCTCTGTGCTCCTGTGTTCATTTTTATTTGGTTGGAGTGTCGAAACCATTGATTACACGGTGAACGCCTTTGGCTAGCGTAGGCGCATGGAAATTAATGATGAGTCCCAGGTGGAGGTTGGCCAAGCGGAGGTAGGAGAGGAGTTGAGGTTTGTCGCACTCATGGAGATCCCGCTTGGCTTTAAGATCTACAATCACGCGCCCGTCAACGACAATGTCGAGACGAAGGTCGTCACCGAGCGACACGCCCTTGTAAAGAACAGGCACCGGACACTGGGACTCAAAACGGATGCCGCGCAGCTTGAGTTCGTGACAGAAAGCCCGCTCATAGACTTTTTCCAGTAGTCCCGGCCCGAGCGTTCGGTGAACCTCGATGGCGGCGGCGATGATCGCCGAAGTCAACTCTTCTTCTGTCCTCTGTGATCTCTGTGACTCTGTGTTCATCAATCTTGATAAGTTCCGAAGATGACGTTGATGGCGCCGGCTTCGCTGGCGAGTTTCATGAGTTCTTTGACTTGTTTGCCCGGTGTATTTTTGTCGGCGCGGACGTAGAGGCGGAGGGGAGGGAAGTTTTTGAAGCGTTCTTTGAGGTGGGCGGCGAGTTCCTTTTTGTCGGCGGGGCGCTGGCCGATGAAGTAGTTGCCCTTGGGGTCGATACTAATGATGTCGCGGTCCGAGAGGTCGTTTGGGATTCGGGCGTTGGAGGCAATGGGGAGCTTGATGTCCACCTTGACCTGCTCTTTGGAGATCTTCGTGGTGACCATGAAAAAGATGAGAAGCAGGAAGGTCATGTCGATCATCGGGGCGAGTTGGAACCCGATTTCGTCTTCCTGCTTCTTTTTAATTTTCATGTTAAGCGAGGGGGAATTAACACGGAGCCACGGAGGACACAGAGGAGCGAGTCGTAAGAGATGACTGAAAGACTCGTTGCTGCACCGATTGTTGATGCCAAACAGCTGTTTCCTCTGTGCTCTTTGTGTCTCTGTGTTCCATTTTTATTGTTCGACGGGTGCTTCGTATTCGGCGGCGGCTCCGTCGATTTTGATTTCGCCGGAGAGGAGGTCGAGCATGAAGGTAACTCGTTTTTGGATGTTGGCGATTTCGATGGAGAGAAGGTTGCGGAAGTAGAAGTAGAAGAACATGGCCGGGATGCCGACGAAGAGGCCACCGGCAGTTGTGATCATGGCTTCGCCGATGCCGCCTGCGAGGTCGGAGGGCTCGGATTTGCCGGCGGCGAGCATATCGAAGCTGGCGATCATGCCAGTGACTGTGCCGAGGAGGCCGAGCATGGGGCCGATGGTTGCGAAGACGTTGAGGTAGTTGACCCAGAGTGTGAGTTTGGTGTCCTCGTTGGTGAGGGTTTCGCCGGCGGCTTGTTCCATCGAGACTTTGTTGGCGAGATCTCGATCAAAGTTCACTTTGAGCAGCGCCGAGGCCATGGTGTTGGCAAAGACGTTTGGCTGGTTATGGCAAAGGTTGTAAGCGGAGCCGGCGTCGCGGGCTTGCATATATTGGCCGATGGCTTCGACTTGAGCCTTCGGCATGAGTTTGTTGCCGTTGATGTGCATGAAGCAATAGACGGCTACGGCGGCGGTGCCAATCGAGCAGAGGAGAATCGGCCACATGAGAGCGCCGCCCGCATAGAAGGTATCGATGAGGGTTTTGTCCTTGGGGGGCTTGGCGGTTTGCGCAGCGGGAGGGGCGTCTTGCGCTGCGAGCGGTGAGATCGTTGCGAGGGTGAATCCCACAACGGCCACGCAGGACAGGAGGAGGCTAGTTAGTTTTCTTGTTCGGTTTTTCATTAGGTTTTTTCTCGGGTGATTTGTTTTTGGGAGCCTCCGGTTCCGCCTTTGCGGCGGGCGGGGCGTTGTCCGCGCGGGCTTCCTTTTCGGGATCTTCGTTGCGGATAGATTCCGGGAGTGAGGCGATGTAATCGGTCGCGAGTTTGGCGTATTTGGTTCCGGGGTAAACGGCGATGAGGTCACGTCCGCATTCCTGTGCGTGGCCTTTCTCGCCGACGAAATCGTAAACTTGGAGGGCGCCCCAGAGGCCGCGTGCAGCGGGTTCGATTTCGGAGCCTTGGAAGAGGTATGGGTAAAAATAGAGGTCGAGCGCGCCGTGATAGAGGCGCGCGTGTTCGGGGCGGACGTAGATATCCTCTTCCCATCGGGGATTGTCGGCGACGAGTTTGCGGAGTGCGGTGGAGTCGGCTTCGGCAAGGATGAATTTGGCTTCGATGAGGACGGCGGGGTTCTCGGTGATGGCGGCGAGTTCGACGGCTTCAGCAACGGCGTCTTTGGCCTGGCCGTTGGCGACCATGGAGCGGAGACGGCCTTGGCGGGCGGACATTTTGTCGTCGTCGCTCCAGGCATTGGCTTCGAGATTTTTGAAGAGATCGAGAGAGGATGCGATTTTGGCGGGATCGTCGGAGCGGAGGTAGAGGTCGCCAAGGAGGAGTCCGACGCGGGCAGCGTGTGAGCGGGGGACGGCGAGCCACGGGGAAAGCTTAGTCCACTGGGCTTCGACGTCCGGGATTTGAGCGACGGACGCAGCGCGCAAGAGTGCCTCGCGTTGAGGGTCGGGCGAAAACTCGATCTGCGCAACATCGCCGCGCGGGATCGTAGCTGAGGCAAACATTTGCGGGGCGCCGGGCGTGGCACCGGGGGGTGGCGGAAGCGCGACTTGAACGCGGTAACTTTGTGCGTCGATGCTGATGAGGCGTCCGGCGCGTTTGTCGCCGTTGTTCATGAAGACGACATCGTCTGCGTGGGCGGTGCTGGCGAAGAGCGCGAGGAGAATGGCTAGGCGTTTCATCCTTGTGCGGGCTCCGGGGTGGCGACGACGGGGCCGCCGAGGGCGTTGAGTCGCTCATTCGCAGTGACGACTTCGGGGAGTCCGGCGAGGTCTTCTTTTTCGCCGAGTTCTTGATAAGTTTTGCGCGCGCTCGTGGTGTCGTTGAGTTTCTCGAAGGCTTGGCCACTCGCGAGATAGGCCTTGGCGACCCAATCGCGCCAGCGGCCATGCATGACGTAAACGCGTTGGTAGTAAGGGATGGCGAGTTGGGGTTTGCCCGCGCGGAGTTGGCTATTGCCGAGGAGATAGAGGGCTTCGGCTTTTTGCTGTCCGGAAGTGTATTCGTTGGCGAGGAGGATTTCGAGAGCTTGGCGGGCTTCGTCGGATTTGCCACGTTCTTCGAGGAGAGCGGCGCGAGCGAGGAGGACGCGTCCGGTCTCGCGCGAGCCTTGGGCTTCGCGTGCGAAGCGGTCGAAGAAAGCGAGCGCGGCCTTGTCGTTACCGTTGGCGAGTTCCATAAAGCCAAGGGCGGCGAGGGCGCGGTCTTTTTGCGGGGCGCGCGGGTTCCACTTCACGAGATCGCGAAACATGGTGCTGGCTTCGGCATTTTTTCCGGCGGATTGAAGAGCCTCGGCAAAGTCGGCGAGGAGGAGGGGGTTCGTGCTCTCAACGTTGGCGAGGGCTGCGGCAGCGAGGAAAAGGGACCGGGATTTTTCGGGATCGGTTTTGCGAAGCGCGGTGGCTTGGGCCCAGAGGGTGCGCATCGCGAGAGTCGTCTGGTTTTTGCTCTCGGCTTCTTCTTGAAGATCGCGGAGCAGGGCCAAATACTGCGGGGCGTCATCGCCTTTGTAGAGGCGGAAGAGGGCGGGAAAGAGGTCTTCGACGGAGCGGATTGAGGGATCGTCGCCGTGTTCCTTGATTGCGTCCCAATAAACCTGGCGGGCTTTTTCGGGTTCGTCTTTCTGGCGATAGACCCAACCGATTTGGAAGACAGCCTCGGCGACACGCGGGCTGCGTGGGTTTTGAGTTTGAAAGTCTTGCATGTGCGCGAGGAGGCGGTCGGGTTCCTCCATGAGTTTGAGCGCTTTGCCGACCTTGAAGACGCCCTCCTCGTAGAAACGTTTGTCGTCGCGTGAGATGTCGCCGAAGACGGCGATGCCCTCGTCCATTTGCCCCTCGTTCATGAGGGCGTCGCCGAGGAGGACGCGGGCCTCGTTGGATTCCTCATGGCCCGGGAATTTTTTCAGATACGTCTGAAGTTCGTCGATGCTGGTGGTGTAGTCTTCGAGTTGTTGAGCGCAGTAGGCTTTGCGAAAAACGGCGCTGCCGACGTGTTGACCGTCTTTGTAGCGGGTGAGGTAGTCGTCCATGGCCTCGCGGGATTTTTCAAATTGCTTGTTGAGCGAGTAGCCCATGCCGCGCCAATACCATGCCGCTTCGAGGAGTTCGTGCTTCGGATATTTTTTTGGAAAGTCCTCGAACGTGGCGATGGCTTCTTTGTTGCGTTCGGCGAGGAGTTGGGTGAATCCCTTCATAAACAAAGCGCGTCCGGCGAAGTCGGAGTCTTTGTGATTTTTGATGATCGTGTCGAACGAGACGATGGCTTCGTCGTAGCGGTTATCTTTCTGGTCGGCGATGCCAGCGAGGTAGAGGACGAGGGGAATGCTGGCGGACTGGGGGAACTTCGCGACAAACGCCTGTGCGGCTTCGGCAACTTTGGGCCAGCGTTCGATCTCGAACCAGGATTGGACGAGATTGACGGACGCCTGCTCGACGACTTTGTCGGGAGGCATTTGCTCAAGCATGTCTTGCATGATGAGAGCGGCTTCGCGGTAGCGCTTCATGGCTTGGTAGGCAGTGGCGAGGCGAAGGCGGAGGGCGGCGTCGAAGCTGGTGATTTTAGCGAAGTTGTCGGTCTCTCGCTGCACTTTTTGGATGAGTTGGCCGAGGAGGAGTTTGGTGTAGGGATCGCCGCGGGGATTCGCCTCGGCGGCTTGGAGGCGGGATTGAAGATCTTCCAAGCGTGCGGCTTGATGGCGGAGGAGGCGCTCTGACGACCAGACGCGCTGGAGGCAAACGATGGCTTTGCGGTATTCGCCGGCTTCGAGCCAGCGGTTGCCGAGTTCGAGGGTGAGAGACTGGAACGTGATGATCTGGGCGAGGTCGGACATGCGGGGATATTCCTCCTCGATGAGCTTCATGGCGCCGTCGTTGTCGTTGTCTTGAAGGAGGGCGTAGAGTTGGAGGACGGCGGCGCGTCCGCGATTGTCGGGAGCTGCGTCGGGCTTAACCTTGACGTAGAAATCTGCGGCTTCGCGGAATTTTCCTTCGAGAAGCCACGCGGTGCCGATGAGAAGACGGGCCTCGGGGATTTGGATGGCGGCGCTGTATTGTTGGACGTAAGCGGGATTGCGCTCGGAGCCCAACGGGAAAAACGCGAGGAATTTTTCGAAGGCGGCACGGGCTTCGGCGTAGTTTTCCTCTTCGAGATTAGCGACGCCGAGCCAGAACGTGAGGTGTTGGATCTCGGCGAGTTGGAGGGGCGGTTGCACGGTGAGGGCGTCATTGATGCACTTGAGTGCCTCCTCGAATTTCTTCAAGTGGACAAACGACATGGCGAGCCGGTAGCGCGTGTTGCGCAGGAGCGGGACGGCCTCGATGGACTTGCCATAGCTTGTCTCGAACTCCTGATACTTTGCGGCAGCTTCGGCGTATTTGCCGTCCAGGAAGAGTCGCGCGGCTTGGTCAAGATACTCTTGAGGTGTTAGTCCCCCCTGTTGAAGCACGCCTTGCGCAAAACCGCATGACGTCGCAACGGCGAGAAAAAGAATGCACAAAAACTGGGGACGGAAGCGGTTCACAAATTTCGGTAACGAATTTAATCGACTGGTTCGCGAGAATTATCCAAACGGGGTTTGTGACAATTTCGTCACAATTGCAACCTCATGCGCGCAAACAGCATTTATTATGCCGAGATGGAAGCCGAAATCCTGGCGTGGATGCTCGCGGGTGCGCCGGATTTTGGAGCGATGGCTATGCGAGTTGCCGAGTTCCAGCGAGAGGCGTGCGCGGAATACGGGAGATTTTGGCAGACAAAGCCGGTGCCGCGCGAGTGGCAGGAGATTCCAGCCGTGCCGGTGGAGGTTTTTCGTCGGGTGGCGATTCGGTCGTTTCCGGCAAGAGAATCGGTGAGGACTTTTCGCACGAGTGGGACGACCGGGGAGGGCTTTGGAGAGCACCATTTTTGTTCGCTTGCGCTCTACCGCGAGGCGGCGGTGGCGGGTTGGGCTGAGGCGGGATTGCCGAGCGAGCGGCTTGTCGCGTTGTTGCCGAAGGCCGAGGCAGCGCCTCATTCGTCGTTGAGTCAAATGGCCGATTGGCTTGTCCCGCCGGAACGCTTTTTTTTCGGCGACTGGGAACGGCTTTGGGGTTTTCTCCGCGAGTTCGAGCGTCCGGTTTTATTTGGAACGGCGCTGGCGTTTTTAGATTTTTTTGATTGGCTGGGCGACAGGAGATTGACGTTGGGCGAGGGAAGCCTCGCAGTGGAAACAGGCGGGTACAAAGGCTCTCGACGCGAGATGAGCAAGGTCGATCTCTACTCTTTGTTCGGCGAAAAACTGGGTCTGCACGGGCAGAGGATTTGGAACGAGTATGGCATGACGGAGCTGAGTTCGCAGTTTTATGCCTGTGGTGCTACTGGGCTCCACCACGGCCCGCCGTGGGCACGCGTGATTGTCGTTGAGCCGGAGAGCGGGCGGGAGGTAGCGGAGGGAGAGACGGGCGTTGTGCAGATTTTTGATGCGGCAAATTTGGGTTCTGTCAGCGCGATTCGAACGAGGGATCTCGCGATTCGGCGCGGCGACGCGTTTGAACTCCTCGGGCGCGACCCTGCTGCGTTGCCGCGCGGTTGTTCGCGAGGCGCGGAGGAGATGCTCGCATGACTACGGAAGAACGCGCCGAATACCTGGCCGCAGCGGCCGCAGGCTATCCCGAACTTTGCCCTCCGTCCGCCTCTGAAATGATGGAGGTTTTGCGATTAGAACTTGGTGACGAGCGGATGCTGGAGGAATTTCGCCCTTACGCCGGGGGCCTCACACGAGCGCTGGCGCCAGCGACGATTCTGCACATTGTCAGCGGTAATACTCCACACGCGGCGCTCCAGACGATGCTCCGCGGGCTTTTGCTTGGCTCACACAATTTGGTGAAATTTCCGGCCCGCGGCCTCGGCGATCTCGAGCGGTTTGGCGAGCGGCTTCCGCGCGAACTTTCGGCCAAGCTCGAGTGCGCTCGCGAGATACAGCCTGGATGGAAAGAGCGAGCTGATGCGTGGGTGGTTTTCGGGGACGACGAGACAGTGGAAACGCTGCGGCGGGAGTGTCCGGCTGGGCGAATCTTTGACGGGCATGGGCAGCGGGTGAGCTATGCGGTGGTTTTTGAGGACGCGACGTTTGAGAGTTGTGCGGGCGCGGCGCGAGACGTGTCGTTGTTTGAGCAGCAGGGGTGCATGTCGCCGCACGTCGTTTATGTAGGCGGCGATGCGCGGGCTTATGCTCAATGCCTTGCGCGGGAGATGGAGGCCTTCTACACCGCGCATCCCGCGCCGAAACTCCCGCTTGCCACCCGCGCCGCTCTTGCCCAAAAGCGTGACGCGTTTGAGTTTGAGGCTTTAAGCAATAGCGGCGTGCAATTGTGGAAGGGCAGCGGATGGACGGTAGTCTTTGAGGAGAATCCGGTGTTTCGCCTCTCGCCGCTGGATCGTTTTGTTTTTGTCAAACCGCTGCCGGAGGATCTCGGCGCGGCGGTTTTTGGAATTCGCGCGATCACTGGCGGGATTGGGATTTTTCCTGCGACCCCAGATCACGCTGCACGGCTCTCGCAACTCGGTGCTTCGAGGATTTGCGAGATCGGACAGATGCAGAAAACACCCTTTAGCTGGCACTCGGAATCCCGACGAAATCTCGCCGATTTGGTGCAATGGGTTGATTATGAGGCAGGCGTCTGTTAGGCTGCGACGACGATGGCCAAAGACGATTGCATTATCAGCGACGGAGTCGTGGTGGACGTGTTGCCCGGAACGATGTTTCACGTGAAAATGCCAAACGACCACGTGGTGCTCGCACACATCTCGGGCAAGATGCGCAAAAATTTTATCCGCATTGTCCCTGGCGACCGCGTGACGATTGAGATCTCGCCCTATGATTTGACGAAAGCGCGGATCACGTTCCGCGAATCGCAGATGCCGCCAAAGAGGAGCAAGTAGCACTATTTGGGTTGAATGGGCGATCCTTCCTCAAGCAAGGCGTTCGGGCTGAGGATGACGGAATCGTCGGGCGTCAATCCCGCGACGACTTCAACGCGTTGGCCGAGGTTTTTTCCGAGTTCGACCGCGACGTGGGCGACGCGTCCTTCGCGCAAAACAGCCACATAGTTTTTCCCATTGCGGACGAAAATGGCATTATTTGGAACTTCGAGTGCAGCGTTCGCGGGATCCGTCGAGATGCTGGCGATGCCGGTGAGGCCCGGGGGGACGCGACCGTCGGAGTTTGGCAGAGAGAGCTCTACGCGCATCGTGCCGGAGCGGGTGTCGATAACCGATGAGGAGCGCGCGAGGGTCGCGGCGAATTTTTCTCCGGGCAGCTCGCGGAACTCGATGGTTGCGGCCTGACCCGGTTTGAGACGGAGGGCCGCGGCGGGGGGAGCATCGACCTCGACGCGCAGGTTTGAGAGCCGGACGATGTGAAAAAGACCGCCGCCAGCCTGGGGTTTGTCGCCTTCGATGTGGTCGCCGCGTTCGATGGTGCGCACGGAGATGGTGCCGTCGAAAGGGGCGCGGATGGTCTGGAATTTTTTTAATTCCTCAAACCGATTGAGTTCTGCGCGGGCAGCGAGCAAATCGGCTTCGCGGGCTTTTGCGGATGCCTCGCGCTCGTCGAGGACTTCCTCGGAAATGACACGGTTCTTCGACATGGCCGTGGCGCGCTGGAGGACGTTGCGGGCGAGTGCGGCCTGCGCCTCGGCTTGGGCGACTCCGGCCTGTGCGCGTTCCAGCGCCCGGAGCACTTCCGGAGCGTCAATGACGGCGAGGATATCACCGGCTTTGACGGTGTCCCCGATATCGACGCGCCGCTCAGCGACAATGCCTGTGGCTCTTGAAAAAATGGCGGCTTCCTGCTCGGGAGCCGTCCGGGCGGGAAGGCG
>JBBRHN010000028.1:0-12235 GCA_038222685.1 Chthoniobacterales bacterium
GAAACGCTTCGACGGAGCCGAAGGATTTCGTGAGGGCGGCGGCGAGTTCGCCGGCGGGGCCGGGGTTTCCGGAAGCGGCGGCGGGCGCCATCATTTGCCAGAAGAGCGAGTGATTGACGTGACCACCGACGTTGTTTCGCAGCCCGGTGCGGATGGACTCGGGTGCCTTGTCGAGTTGGCGGATCAATTCCTCGGGCGAGAGCTTGGCGAGTTCGGGTTGATCGGCGAGGAGTTTGTTGGCGTTATCGACGTAGGCTTTGTGGTGCTTGTCGTGGTGAATCTGCATCGTCCATGTGTCGATGTTGGGCTCAAGGGCCTCGTAGGGATAGGGCAGCGGCGGGAGAGTGTAGGGACCGGTGGGCGCGGGCGCGGCAGGTGGGGTCTGCGCAAGCCCGCGCTGCGGGAGAATGCCGGCGAATAACGTGGCAGCGATTGAGCCGAGCCCCAGTCGAAAGGCGGTGCGGCGGGTGAATCCATCGTCGGGTAGGAGGCAGGAGTTTTTCATCGGGTGCATCGTATTTCACTCGCCCGCCAACGCAACCGAAACATTTTGCGGGTCTATGGAAAAATTCGCGGAAAATCGATTTGACAGTTGAAATTCTTGCGCGATGTTCGGCGTGTTATGAAAAAACTAGCACTTGCAGCAATCGTCGTTGTGGCCTTCACCGTCTCGTCAGCCGTGGCAGGAACCTGCCCCGGAGGCGGATGCGGTGACAAGGGGAAATCCGATAAGAAAAAAGAGGGAACAACCACGCAGACCGTGACTCCCGCAGGCTTTAACCTGTAATCAACCTGTAACTTCAATCCGGTAGGCGGGGGGCTTAGGTCTCCCGCCTTTCGGCTTTTCAGGGCCGGAGAATCAGGCCGGGAGGTGGAGGATTCGTCCACACTGCGGGCACGAGACGATGTGTTTGTCGGCCTTGAGTTCCACGCTGGCTTGGGTCGTCACCTTCATGTGGCACCCGGTGCAGGTGAGATTTTCCAACGCGACGACGACTTGGCCGTTTTTTGTTTGAAAGAGGCGCTCGTAGCGTTCGAGGATGTCTACGTCGATGCCAATCACGCACGCTTTGCGGGCAGCCTCCAACTCGGTAATGCGCTCGGCGAGGTTGACGGTTTTTGATTCGAGCGCGACAATTTGGGCTTCGTATTTTTGCTTTTCGGAGGCGAAAGTTTTGTCGGCTTCGGCGATGACGGGTTTGAGGGTTTCCGCCTCTTCCATGAGTGCGAGTTCTTGATCTTCAATCGCGTTGATGGCTTTTTCGGTGCCCGTAATTTCGTGAGCGAGGGCGGTAAACTCCTCGTTTTTCCGCGTTTGCATCTGCTGGGTTTTGTAGCGAGCGGACTGTTCGCGTTTGGAACCGGCTTCAACTTGGAGACTTTTCTTGGCGACCTCGATCTCCTTAGCCCGGGTTTTCGCGGCGTCTAAGCGGCCAGCGGCTTCTGCGGTGAGTCGTTGTTTTGTCTGAATCTCCCTCGGGATTGCGTCGCGCTCGGTTCGATAAGCGACAAGGCGCTGGTCTTTGTCTTGAAGGGTAAGAAGGTTTTGAATGGCGTCGAGCATTGGGCGGAGCATGGCTGATCCGTCGGAATTTATCCAGCGGCAGTTTTTGGCCGCGCGTGATTCACTTGGGCTTTGCAGCGGCAGCGAGTGCCCATGCGGGAAAATCGGGCGCCAATGGGGAGCAAAACGTCACGCGTTTTTTTGTGATAGGGTGCGCGAAGGAGATCTTCCACGCGTGGAGAAAGTGGCGTTTGTGCGAGCCTCGGCGTCCGTAGAGGGGATCGCCGATGACGGAGTGGCCGAGGTGTTTGAGGTGGACACGGATCTGGTGCGTGCGGCCCGTTCGGGGGCGGCATTCAACGAGTGATTGCATGCCTTCGGTGGCGAGAACGCGGTAGTGTGTGGAGGACTCGCGACCGCGTTCGGAAACTGTCATTTTTTGGCGCTGGATTTTGTGGCGGCTAATCTGCGCGACGATTTCGCCATGGGGCATTCGGGGACATCCATCGACGAGGGCGAGATAGACTTTTTCGATTTTCCGGTCGGCAAATTGCTGGGAAATCGAGTTGTGGGCGACGTCGTTCTTAGCCACGACAAGGCATCCGCTGGTTTCTTTATCGAGGCGATGAACAATGCCCGGGCGATCAACCCCGCCGATGAGCGAGAGTCCGCCGCAGTGATGCATGAGCGCGTTGACAACCGTGCCTGTGGCGTTCCCCGCCCCGGGGTGCACGACGAGGCCGGCGGGCTTGTTGAGCACGAGAAACGATTCGTCCTCGAAGACGATGGCAAGCGGGATATTTTCAGCAAAAATGCCCGACGGCTCAGGCTCGGCGGGGATGGCGACCCTCACACAGTCCCCGACGCGGAGCACCTGCGAGGGGCGGGCGACGGCGCCGTTGAGCAGGATGTCCCCGGTGCGGACGAGAGCTTGCAGGCGCGAGCGGGAGAGCGCAGGCAGTTGCATTGAAAGGAAGACATCCAGGCGTCGACCGGCACGGCTCTCGTCAATCTCAAAATTCTCAGGCGGCGTCATTGTGGCATTGAGATTGCTATCAGGCTATTTACGCGATAGAAGAAAGATATTCCTTGTTTAAAGCCGACGATACGGGATCGGCGAACGGAATCTTGACCCCCGCGAACGAAATGCCAGAACCTACCGACGAGACGATAGAGCCTACAACCGAAGAAAAACGTGTCCTCGAGGCGTGCCCGGCCTGCGCGACACTCATGGATGTCAGCCTAATCCAGCCGTTTACAGAAATTCATTGTCCGAGTTGCGGCCAGTCGATCCGGGCGCGCAAGCAGTTTAATAGTTTCACCATCCTCGAACTCCTCGGTGAGGGCGGCATGGGCTCGGTTTATAAGGCACTCGACGTCACGCTCAATCGCCATATCGCGTTGAAGGTTCTCAAAAAAGAAATCAGCGCGAATCCCGAAGAGCAGGAAAAACTCGCGATCGAGGCGCAAATGACCGCGTCGATCACCCACCCGCACGTCGTCAAAGTCTTCGATTTCGGGCAGGACCACGGCCAGTTCTACCTCGCAATGGAGCTAGTCGAACGCGGCACGCTCGATCAGTTGATGAACGTCCAGCGCCGGGTCGCGGAATCTCAAATGCTCGGTGTTGGCATTCAAATCGCACTCGGCCTGCAAGCCGCACTTGACGTGGGTTTGATCCATCGTGACATCAAACCTGGCAACATTCTTTTTTCGGATTCCCACACCGCAAAACTCGTGGATTTCGGTCTCGCCATCGTTATGGATGAGGGCGCTCAAACCAAGGGCGAAATCTGGGGCACGCCATACTACATCGCCCCGGAGAAACTGGACAACCAGCCTGAGGATTTTCGCAGCGACATCTACAGCCTCGGCGGGACGATTTTTCATGCCCTCGCCGGGCGTCCGCCGTATGAGGCTGAGACGGCGTCCATGGTCGCGCTCAAGCAACTCAAGAGCCAGCCTGTCAGCCTGCAAGCCTTCGCGCCCGATGTGTCGAGCGAGACCGCTTACGTCGTGAACCGCATGATGGCCAAAAATCCAGACGAGCGGTATCAGTCCTACGAGGAGCTTATCGGCCACCTCACTTACGCCCGGGACAAACTGATGGAGCGCACGCGCAATCCGCAGCAGCCAAAGGCGCGGGTGGTTTTGGAGACGGAGGAGACGCGAAAATGGTCGGCGTTTCTGTCGCTCGGCATCCTCGCCGTGGTGCTTGCGATTGGGGTCGTGGTTTACCTCAACCGCGGTGCGATCTTTCCGACGTCCGCGCCTGTCGTGGTGGCGGTGAGCGCCGAAGACGCCACGTCCGCCCTCATGGCCGGTGCAACCACGATGGCCTCTGGAGACTTCGAAGGCGCACGCGCGGATTTTCTCAGCCTCGCAAAAGGAGCCGGCACGCCTCAGCCTCAAAAAAACTGGGCCTATCTCAACGCCGCGTTGGCCGCGCTCTTGCTGGCCGACAAAGACGGTGCGTTCGCGGACCTTCGCGTCGTCAAAGAAGGCGGGCTGTTCACAGACGATCCGAAGCAGCAAACGCTGGCCAATTTTTTCATCGAAACGAGCCGTGTTTTGCTCGAGGGCAAACCGATCCCCGCATCGATTCGGAATCTCTACACCGGACGTGACGAGGCATTTGCGCTCCTGATTTTTGGCGTTTGGGATTGGGAGGCGAAGTCCGCTTTTCGTGACGGCGGCGGGCTCTTCAAGGCGTTCCTCGCTCGACGGGCCAGCGAAGACTGGCTCGCGCAATACCGCCCGCTGGCCGAGAAATATCTCGCCGACTGGACGTTGCTGGAGCCAATCGAAAATGCTTTTGTCGGAGGCAAACCACCGGCCGATCCCGCAGCGACGCGCACTCAAATCGCCGCCGCACGCGACAAGCTCCAGACGGGCAGCGGCGTTTCGGCGAGATTGGATGAGTTGGAGGGGAACCTCGCGAAGCCCTGAGCTCGCCATCCGGCACTTGCATGGTGCCACAACGTCGGCGATAGATTTCTTGAAATGAGCGACCCCGGTTTTCCCACTCCCGAGCAACTTCAACAACGACTCCAAGAGTTCCTCCGCACCGGATTCGCGAATCCCGGCGCCGCAGCTCAAGACGACGTCACCGAGACGACCACCGAGTCCGAGCCCGCCGCTGATCCCGTCCGCGATTTTTCTCTTCTGCCGAAAGACATCAAGAAACACCTCGACCGTTTCGTGATCCGCCAGGACGAGGCCAAGAAGGTTCTCGCGATTGCCGTATGCGATCACTACAACCACGCACGCGAGGCCGCCAACCGAGACTCGTCTTTACCACCTCTCGAATTCGCGAAGCAAAACGTTATCCTCGTCGGCCCGACCGGCGTCGGCAAAACCTACCTCGTCAAACACGTCGCCGATCTCATCGGTGTCCCGTTTGTTAAGGCGGACGCAACGAAGTTCTCCGAGACCGGCTACGTCGGCGGCGATGTCGAAGACCTCGTTCGCGAACTCGTTCACAAGGCCAATGGCAACACGGCGCTCGCCCAATACGGGATCATTTATATCGACGAAATCGACAAAATCGCCGCCGCCAGCGATGCCGTCGGACGCGACGTGAGCGGCCGCGGCGTGCAGACCACACTCCTCAAACTCATGGAGGAAACCGAAGTCCCCCTCCGCAGTCCCAACGACTTGCAGGGCCAGATCCAGGCCGCGATGGAGTTCCAGAAACGCGGCAAAGTCGCCCGCGAATCTCTCAACACGCGACATGTTCTATTCATCGTCTCGGGGGCATTCGACAAACTCGCCTCGCGCGTCTCGCGCCGAATTCGCCAAGCCCACATCGGCTTCGGCGCCGGGCCGGCCGCAGAGGTTACCGACCAAGCCGACCTTCTTCGCCTCGCTGGCACGAGGGATTTTGTGGACTACGGGCTCGAGCCGGAATTCATCGGACGCCTCCCCGTGCGCGTCGTCTGCGAGCACCTCACCGCGAACGATCTCTTCGACATCCTCAAGCAGTCGGAAGGCAGCCTCATTCGGCAATACGAGCGGGCATTTCTCGCTTACGGCGTCGAGGCCGTTTTCACCGACGACGCGCTGCGAGAAATTTCCCGCATGGCCGTGGAGGAAAAAACCGGAGCCCGCGGGTTGCTCACCGTTTGCGAGAAGCTCTTGCGGGATTTTAAATACGAACTCCCTGGATCGGGCGTCACCGTATTTGAGATCACCCCGGCCATCCTCCGCGATCCCAAGGCGAGCATCGGCGTGCTTCTGCAAACCGGCCTCGCGCAGACCCGTGCTACTCAACAGCTCGTCATCGAGCAATTCGCGACGCGCTTCGGCGAACAATACGGCCTCACTTTTTCCTTCGAGCCCGAAGCCGTCTCCCGACTTCTCGATCTCGCTGCCGAACGCAACATGGGCACCCGCGAGCTCTGCGAAACCCTTTTCAAGGACTACCAGTTCGGCCTCGACCTCATCCGCCGCAACAGCGGACGCGTGGCTTTTTCCATCCCAGCCGAGGCCATCGACGCTCCCGACCGCGTGTTGAGTCAGTGGGTCGTAGCCTCTTACCGGGAAAATCCCGCTTCCGAAGAAAGCGACGTTTAGCGCCGCCCCCGCAAGTCGCGGCTTGCAAGTGCGCCCGCAACGGACAAGTCTCTGCGAAAGTTTCCCGTCAACTGCATGAGATATCTGAAAGCCACCATTCTGCTCGGAACGATTTCCGCGATCGTCGTTCTTGTCCTCTACGCCGCAGGATGGCTCGTCAACACTCCGGACTTGGTTCTTCTCCAAGCCTATAAACTTCAAAAGCCTTTTATCGTTCCGCAAGGCGCCCACATCGCCCTCATCGCGATCCTGGCCTTTGCCGCCGCGTGGACGACAATTGATATCACGCGTCCCGTCCTCAAAGCCGTCGTCGCGCTCGGTGCCGTGATTCTGCTTCTCACTGGCTCAATGGTGCTCGCGCTCTATCAGGTTTTTTTCTCACCGTTCCCGTCTGCCTTTGCTGTCCTCACCAGCCTCTGCATTGGCCTCGCCTATGGCCGCACAGACAGCGGCTCGCGGAAAAAAGTGATGGAGCGCCTCTTCGGTCAACGCCTCTCGAGGTCAGCATTTGGTCAGCTTGTTAACTCCGAGACGCCTCTCGATTTTCCCGGCACCCTCCAAGAGGGCACAGTGCTCGTTGTTGCCGTAAACAATCACTCCGAGCTCATGGAACTCCTCACTCCCGAGAGTTACGCCGCCATGACCAATCTCTACCTGCGCACCGCGTCGGACTACCTCGTCGAAGTCGGCGGCTACCTTGACGAGTGCGGCGGCGAAAGCATTCGCGTTGTTTTTGGAGCTCCCATCACAGACGAAAAACACGCTGCTAAAGCCTGTCGGGCAGCCCTGGACCTCGCTTCGCGGCTCGACGAACTCAACAAGGAATGCGACGCCACCTGGCAACGCCGCCTCGACTTCCGAATCGGTGTCAACTCCGGCGAAATGATCGCCGCTGCATACGGCGGATCCCGCCTCGGCAGCTTCAGCGTCGCCGGACCCGCCGTCGAGTTCGCACGCCGCCTCTGCTCGGCCTGCGGAACTTACGGCACCAAAATCCTTATTGGACCGGACACCTACGAGCCGGCCTCCGAGAGCGTCGAGGTCCGTCCCATCGAAGTCATCAAATCCGTTGGCCAACGCCGCCGAACGGAACTTTATGAAATCCTCGCTCCGAAACACGGTCTCTCGCCCGAGCGCGAGCGCAGCCGCAATCACTTTTGGACCGGCGTCCTCCATTACCGCGAACGTCAGTGGGAAAAGGCCGTGGACGAGTTTTCCAAAGCCCGGATTTCCGGAATACCCGACCCCGTCCTCGATTACTACATCCGCCGCGTCGAACGCAGCCGTCGCGGTGAGGAAGACGTGAACAAAGAACAAATGCTCCTCTTCACTGCCGCGTAATTAGCGGCACAGACGAGGTCAACATGGCGACCGCCTGCCCGGCGGCCCGGCTCTGGTTTTTATTATGCTCACGATTTCTCAAGTTACCAAATCCTTTGGCGGGCGGATTCTTTTCGAATCTGCCTCGCTCCAGATTAATCCCGGCGACCGCATCGGGCTCATCGGCCCGAACGGTGCCGGCAAGTCCACGTTATTTTCGCTCCTGCTGCGCCACGATGAACCGGACGAAGGCTCTGTCAGTCTCCAACGCGGGATTCGCTCAGGGTATCTTCCGCAAGAGACAGCCGCTGCCGCAGAGGGCCTCGTCATCGAACTCGCTGCCGGCGAAGACGCTGACGGTGCGTCCACCGCCAAAGCCAAACGCGTTCTCTCAGGCTTGGCGTTTCGCGAGAGCGACTTCGAGCGCCCCGTTCGCAGCCTTAGCGGCGGATGGATCATGCGCGCCCATCTCGCCCGCCTGCTCGTCGAGGAGCCGGACCTCCTTCTTCTGGACGAACCCACCAACCACCTCGATCTAGAAACCCTCGGCTGGTTCCAAAGCCAACTCGCCAACTACTCCGGTGCCGTTCTCACCATTTCCCACGACCGCGAGTTTCTCAACACCGTCTGCCAAGGCATCGTCGAAATCCGCCGCCGCAAACTCGTGCGCTATCACGGAAATTTCGATGCGTGCCTCGAACAAAAAAAAGCCCGCGAAGATCAACACCTAGCCGCCTATCGCAACCAGCAGCGCGAAATTGAACACCTCGAACAGTTCATCGCCCGCTTCCGCGCCAAGGCCAGCAAAGCCGCACAGGCACAGGATCGCGTGAAACAACTCGCCCGGATGGAGAGGATCGAGGCGCCGGAATCCGACGAGCCGACTGTTCAGTTTCGTTTCCCGCAGCCACCGCGTGGAGGCCAGCGCGTCATCACTCTCAAAGACGTGCGCCAGTCCTACGGCGACCACGTTGTTTACGAGAATCTCAACCTCGAAATCGAGCGCGGGCAACGCACGGTTCTCGTCGGGCCCAACGGCGCCGGGAAATCAACCCTCCTCAAAATCCTCGCCGGCCAACTCGAACTCCAAGCCGGCGAGCGAACGCCCGGCCACAACGCGCTCATCGGGTATTTCGCCCAGCACCGCACCGACGCGCTCGACCTCAAACAAACCGTCCTCGGCGAGGTGCAAAGCATCTCCCGACCCGTCCCCGAACAAGCCGCCCGCAACGTCCTCGGCGCGTTTTTGTTTCGCGGCGATGATGTCTTCAAACGCGTGTCCGTCCTCAGCGGCGGTGAAAAGAGCCGTCTCGCGCTCGTCAAACTCCTCCTCGACCCGCCCAATCTCCTCCTCCTCGACGAGCCCACGACCCACCTCGACATGGCCAGCATCGACGCGCTCATCCGCGCGCTTGGCCCTTACGAAGGCACTATCATTTTCGTTAGCCACGACGTGCACTTCATCCGCGCCCTCGCCACATCCGTCATCCACGTCCAAGCCGGACGGCTCACTCCCTACGCCGGCAACTACGACTACTACCTCGATAAATCCCGCGCCACGGGTGCCCGCGCCGGCACCGTCGCCTCGCTCGGTAACTTCCAACCCGCCGAAGCCGCCCCCTCAAAACCCAACGCCGGTATGGGCATGAAGGAAGTCCGCGCCATGCGCCGTGCCGAATCCGAAGCACGTCAAGTCATCGCCCGTGAACGCCGCGCCCGGCAAAAAAAAGTCGAAGACACCGAACGGGAAATCCACACGCTCGAAGCCCGCCAGGCCGAGCTCACACGCGACCTGGAAGATCCCGCCACCTACGACAACCCATCCAAAGCCATCGAAGTCAATCGCCTGCTCGCCGGCGTCGCCGATGCGCTCGCCAAAGCCACCGCCGCTTGGGAACAAGCACTCACCGAACTCGGCACCGCCGAACCGGATCAAACGTAGCGCTACTCCGAAAAAATATTCCCGTGCGCCATCGCGTCAATCCACGCGGCAATCGGCGTCGTCGCATCGCGATCAACAATCGCATCGACCAGCATTGGGCCTGACCCCGCGACGAACTCCGCAAACGCCGCCTCCGCCTCTTCCGCCGTCCGCACCGTCCGCGCTTCAACCCCCAACGCCCGCGCGAATCCCGCCCAATCATTCTCCCGCAGCAGAGTGAACGCCGCCGGCCCCGGCCCCGACTTCTTCGCGCGCAGGTAAACATTCCCCAACGCCGCGTTGTTCATGACGACAAACAGAATACTGAATCCATGCCGCGCCGCCGTCGCGATCTCGATTCCGTTTTGCAACATGCACCCGTCCCCCGTCACCACGGCCACCTTCACGCCCGGCAGCGCACAAGCCACGCCGTGCGCCGCTGCAATCGCCCATCCCATCGAGCCAATCCCCGTGGCCGAAAAAAATCGCCGCGGTTCATAAACAGGAAAATGATGCCCGGCAAAGGCGCGGTGCGCCCCGGAGTCAACCAACAACGCCGCGTCTCGCGGCAACGCATCCCTCAACGCACACACTACTCGCGCCGGGTGCATCGGCGTCGCATCCACCTCCCGCGTCTCTGGATCGTAATACCTCGGCCCGCTCAAAAACGCCCGCGCCCAATCCTCCCGCGCAGCCTTCGTCGATTCAAGCCGCGCACACGCCGCTTCATCTCCCAAGAGCCGACGAAGAGCCTTCCGCACGTCACCGACAATCGGATGCGCGACCGGAAAATTCCTCCCCAACGCATCCTCCCGCCGATCCACATGCCCCACCCCATACCTCGGCTGCAATTGCGCATCCCACCCGAGCGTATCTCTTTGGTTGAGCGAAGAGCCCAGCACCAGCAGTGTCTCCAATCCGCTCCCCGTCAGGCAACCCTCAGCAGACGGATTTCCCGCATACCCGAATACGCCGAGCGATAGAGGATGATCCTCTGGAAAAATTCCCTTCGCGCGATACGTCGAAGCCACCGGAATCCCAAACCGCTCGGCGACTTCGAGCAATTCGGGCCACGCCTCCGACTCCATCGCGCCCCACCCCGCCATGATCGCAAAGTTCGTCGATGGCATGAGCGCCTCGGTCACCCACTTTGCAAACGCCTCATCATCCAACACCCGCGGTTGCCCCGCGTCCGGCAGCCACGCATCATGCCACCCACTCACGTCACCGCGTTGCACATCCAGCGGCAACGCCAGGTGCACCGGTCGGCGCCAGGCCGAAAACATCGCACGGTAAGCGTCCCGCAAAAATTGTGGCAAAGCCGCCGGGGACGGAACTTCATGCGAAAAACCCGTCAACGCATCAAACATCCGCAAATCGTCCGTGCCCAAAGGCGACGCATCTTGAAAATACCCGCGCCCCTCCAACGTCGTCGGCGCCTCGCCACTCAATACCAGCATCGGCACACCATCCGCACTCGCCGCGCCGATCGCCCCTGCCGCATTGAAAATCCCCGGCCCACCGATTACCAAAACCGCGCCAAATTTCCCGCTCGCCCGCGCATACCCATCCGCCGCGTAAGCCGCCCCAGCCTCATTCGCCCCGAGCACCGGCGTGATCCCTGATCCCGCTGCCAGCGGCTCCAGAAACGGATCCACAAGCCCTCCCACAAACAAGAATAAATGATCGGCGCCAGCCGCGCGAATCGATCTCAGCACCACGTCGGTTCCTTGCATCCTCTCCCGATAGACCGCCTTCCGCCCGAAGTCGAGTTCAACCGTCTCGCACTGTGGCTACAGGACAAACTTCTTCTTCGTCAACGGCGAAAAACATCACAACCTGCACGCGGACCGCTGGCACACCGCCTTTCCGCAGGCAAAGTGCCGGATGATAGAGTCTAAGCACATCAGCTCGTTAGCTTTAATTTTTTGTCAACTCAGTAGCGGCGATCATTGCTTTATCGACGTTATCAAGAAGGGTTTGTATGTCATACTTTAGGCTTAAAGCAGAATTACTCCCAATAATCCGAGCAAACCCACTGGAAGCAGTAAAATCCATTGCGGTAAGCGGAATAGGACCGGTGGGCTTGCAATGCAATAGTTCACGACGATAAAAACGATTCCATACAAAAGCCACAACGCTGAAATAAACGCGACCATCGGGGGCGAATCAAGAAAGCCGAAACCGTTGACGAGCAGCGCTAACGAGGAAAGTAAAAGGGAAACCGAAACTAAGTGCCAACAAGCATACATGGTAAGTTTGACTGTCTCGTCCATGGGCGCCGCCAACAACGGGCGCGCGACCTCCTTGCCGCCTGCCACAATGTGGACCCCAGCTGTGATAAAAGCCAGTATTCCTGATGAAATGACGATCCAGTTCATTGTGTTTCTGTTAGACTTTATGGCTGCGGGCCCGGTTTTCGCGTTGAGCACGCCGACTCGAAAAAAGCGGAGTGTTCGCCGTTTGTAGAACCGCGGGCTACCCATGAGGGCCTATCCGCAAGAACGGTTCCGTAGAGAACGGAAATGCGTTCTGAATCATCAGCATGAAACAAACAAATCAACGAACACACCATGAATAAAACTGAACTCTACATCGGACTCGATGTCCACAAAGAAACCATTACCGCCGCCGTCGCCGAAGGGGAACGCAGTGGGGAAATTCGCCAAGTCGGAACGATCACCAACGATCTGCATGCCGTGGAAAAGCTCCTCGCTCGCACCCGCAAGGGTCGGGACGTCACCCTCCACGTGTGCTACGAAGCCGGGCCGTGCGGATATGTCATTGCGCGACGACTGCAACAACTCGGTGTGGAATGCACCGTCGTTGCGCCCTCGCTCATCCCCAGAAAGGCCGGAGACCGCATCAAGACAGACAAACGCGACGCGGCCAACCTCGCGCGATTACTGCGCTCC
>JBBRHN010000029.1:0-12225 GCA_038222685.1 Chthoniobacterales bacterium
TGCGATGCATCTTCAAATACGCGTTCGTTCGCTAAGGTATCGGAAACGGCTCGTCGCGAAGTAGCTGCCAGGCATCGCTGTCGTTCATGGCCGTGAGCCGCGCAGTTAATCCTAAATCCGGGACTGGAACCACAGAGCGCACAGAGACGACATTGCTGAGAGCTGGAATCTTCGAGTGACTTTTGTCCGGCAAGAGAGAGGCACCCTGAAGGTGAGCCCGCAAATCGCATCCCTTACAGCAGCCGATGCAGAAATGGTTCGGCAGGATGGATTGAAACCAGCCGCAGACGCCTCGATTTCGGCGATAGATCAGGCAATGTTGAGAGAGGCGTTGATCATGGGCAGATCAGCCTGACCGAAGGGAAATAGGTTCGGTAACGATCCACATCCACGGTGGCCAAAGGCAAATCAAGCACGGAGGCATGAGCGCCAATGAAAAAATCCGGCAGGGGAATTTTATTTTCGATTCGATCTCCCGCTTGCTTGCAGGTTTGGAGGTAGCGTCGAAAGGCGTGGGCGCATGTCGTTGCGATTTCCGTTTTGAGATCGAGAAAATGCAGGCCCATTTGAGCCAGACGGTCCTCCACAGTTTCCGGGTCGTGGTCGCCGACGCAAAGCTCAGCTAAAATCAGCGGGTTGATCGCCGCGCCTTCGTTCGCCAGCGCGTCTGCCAAAGTCTCACGCGACCAGACGTAAAATTCCGAGCCCGGGTCGAATGCGTAGATCAAGACATTGGTGTCAACGAGAATCACGATTCACGGGTCAGTTGCCTCAATGTATCCCAATTCATCTGCGGAGTCAGGGCGGCAGAGTTCAGCAATTTCTCAACCTCCGAACGGCGACGCCGCTTTTTGGGAGCGGGCAGCATCCGGGAAAGCTCCAAGTGCCCGGCGGACAACTCGCGGACCGCATAGACTTCGCCCGGCTTCGCACCCGGAAGAACAATCCTCCGCTTCTGATCGGTCGTCGCCGTCTTGAGCATGGTGGGATAGTCCCACGTCTCAGAGAGGATGTCAAGTCGAGGCGAAAGAAATTCGGGAAGTTGGCGCGCTCCCTCTTTGCGGGCGAAAATCCCATTCGAGTCGGAACGTTGACGTTCACACGACAGTTTTTAATCCGGGCATCTCGATTACTTCCAAGGGGGCACCGAAAGAATTGCGAGATTTTCCTCTTCCTGCCACCGTTCCGCTGGTTGCATTTCTCGTATCGACATCGTGAGCAGAACTTGCGCCTTTTTACGCCAAGCAATCTAGGGCGGTTGCAGGGACAAACGGGCAAGGCACACTCATCAATGAACGCCGCCCCGGGATTTACTTCAATACTATTGCGTCCTTGTCCACCGTCTTATTGCCAGATGGCAGCACGCTTTTGATAGTTCAGAAGATTCCACGAGAGTTTTCAGGGGATACCAATACAGCTGGAATATGGGCTCCCGTGACGTTGGTTTCCGAACACGGAAAGTGGAAAATCGACCTTCAGTTCGAAGGGACGAGTCTCAACTGGTTTCTACAATTCACCTCGCCCGAAGATTTGATCAACAGAAAGATTGAATTTGAAAGGCTCGTCACGGAGATGCTCGCTCGCCCAAAGAAACTATAAGTTCGACCAAGCGAGTGGAACTCGGTAAACTAATAAAGATGTGCCGTCAATGCCACCGGCTAAGGCTGGTCGGGTAACTGCTGGCGATCCTCTCGAGAACGTTAAACCGTTCGCGACGGCCTCATTCATGAAACATGACTTCTCTTTGAAGGCTTACAAAAAAAGTCAAATTGCCTTGGCTAATCGCCCCAAGGATTTTGAAAGCACTGTTTTTCACGTGCTTGATGTAACGTGTCCTGCAGGGCGTTTTATTACTGTCGTGGGGGTGGAATTGGAGTTGTTGCCGACGTCGGCTTCCAATGGAGCGTATCTTTCTTATAGCCTCTACGAGTTGCAAAATGGGAGGTGGCTAATGACATCGCCTCGTCAACATTCAGCTCTTTTCGCCCTTCCATGGAAACACTTGGATCAAATAAAGGCGATCGTATTTACTGGAGTCGCCAGCATGAACGAGTTTGGGACTTGGCAGGTAGTTGAGTAGCAATTTTACTCGAGCGCCACAACAGTCAATGCAATCCGACGAAAAACCTAATGTCGTAAAGAAATACGCGATTTTCTTCCTAATTCTTTCAGCCGTGCTGCTCGTGGTTTTCGTTACGCTTCATCGCTCCCATTTGGGAACTGTGGCGAGGATCGATACGCCTCTCCCACAGATAGGTGATTCGCTCGAACTGGCATTCAAAACGAATGAACCTCTGTTGAAAAAGGCCGAAGGCTCTCGTAAGTTTGCTGCAGATATACCGGGTTGGATGGAGCCGGATAATCTTCAAATTTCTTCAGACCTCACTTTTGAGGAGTATACTGATCTTTGCACTCCTGAGTTCTTGGCTTAAACTCAAATTGATCAGGAGTTGTATGATCAATTCTTACAAGCAAGGAAAGCCCGTCGACAGAAAGGGGAAACGCCTTTGGCTTCGGGTCTCTTATATTTTGTAACCGCGCGATCCAACGGAACAGAATTTGTTGCCGTGTGTAACGCGCGCGGAACAGGGGCAGAGACTTCAAATGGAGGTAACAAGAGCTTTCACTTTTACAAAAAGTCTGGAGATCGATGGATATATGACGTTCCATCCTACCCTGCAAACCCTTTCCCGGTTCTGCCGTATGATGACCTCGACGAAATCAACGAGATAATCGCCTCGGGTAAAGCCAAGGTTGACGAGGCTGGGAAACTCAAGCCCATGATAAGATGTAGCGCGGAAAAAGCGGCAACGCGAGTCACTTGCAATTGATATTGTTAAAAGCGGAGATCCCCTATGCTAAGCTGTGAAACAATGCTTTGTGGCAGTGTGGTTGGCCTTTGCAGCGAGGACTTTTCCGACCATCGATCGAGAGTTTGCGCTGGGCACTTCCTTTATGGTTCCCATCGTTTGGATCTTTCGCTCGACAAACCATCCCTCCACTTTCCAGCACTCTTCCTCCCGGCAGCCCCTCAACGCCACGGATTAATCGCCAACCGATGCAGAGGATCGCGGCTTAACTTTCCGCTCAACGCGACCCGGAACCCCGTGTGGTGCGAGCGCTTTTTTTGCCCGAGGTGCCCGCGGTGCGACGATCTCATAAAATCCTCGCCGTTGTTAAAACAACACGCCCCGCGCACAACGCGCAAATCCTTACCTGTGTCAAATGCATCCTGACACCACTCCCACACGTTCCCGCCCATATCATAGAGGCCACACTGATTCGGCGGAAAACTCGCTACCGGCGATGTCTCCGGAAAATCATCAACCCTTAGCGATTCGTGATAGTTTCCGGCCCCGCGCGGAGGAGGAAAACTGTTGCCCCACGGGTATCCGTCCGCCATCCCGCTACGCGCCTTGGGTGTCGGATGGGGCTCGTTTGGCAATCCCACTGCGGCACTCCATTCCGTATCAATCGGAAGTCGATACATGAGGTCCTGCCCCAGCCAACCTGCCTCCAAATCGCGCGCCGTCAGCCAATCGCAATACCTCGACGCCTCCTCCCACGTCACATTCGTCTGAGGATGATCCTCCGCCTGTGGGAAATCGCACGAGGGTGCCAGATAGCCATTTACTTCACAGTAAATCGCATAGTCGCAGACTCGGACCGGCACGATGCAAAACAACGTCTGAAACCGCGCAATCGGGACAAAAAGCATATGCATCGAGTTCATAAACGGCACCTCGCGCGTCGCCGACGCCGGATCGCTTGTCGTGACCCAGCCTCCGACTTCGTTCTCCTCAGTATGTGTTATCTCGCTCATCAACAAAACACGCGCCCGTAACTGAATCCTGCGCCACCGCGAACGGTCGAAGGGGAATTAAAAGCTCCTTTCACCGAGCAGTTCGGCGCATTGCGTCACAAGTCGCTATTTAACTGCCCGTCATTAGCAGCGAACGGAACCTCGTGCAAGGCTTAATCGCCGCAATTTCCCCGAAAAGCCCGGAGATCCGCCAATTTATCCGCCTGCGCCGCGCTCGAGGTGCCCGCCGAATTGGAACCGCATCGCCGAGCAAACTTTCTCCGCCATGGTATGATCCTTCCGCGAGCGGAACCTCGCGTAAAGTGCGGCAGTCAGCACTTCGCAATCCACCGCTTCTTCAATCGCCGCCATAATCGTCCAACGACCTTCGCCAGAGTCCGAAACGCGCCCGGAGTATTTGTCCAGCACCGGATCGCCTGCAAAGGAAGCGGCCGCCAGATCCAGCAACCAGGAACTCACCACACTCCCCCGCCGCCACACTTCCGAAATATCAGCCAAGTTTAAATCGTAGTCCAAATCGTGATGCATGGCTGGCGCCGTTTCCGCGTCCGCCTTCGTCTCTTTTGTGCTCACGTTCGCATTGTGCAAAATATCGAAGCCCTCGCCGAAAGCCGCCATGATTCCGTATTCGATACCGTTGTGAACCATCTTCACAAAATGCCCCGCGCCGGACGCCCCGCAATGGAGGTATCCCTCCTCTGACGTCCCGCCAAGATTCTCGCGGCCAGGAGTCCGGTCAATCTCGCCCACTCCCGGTGCCAGCGTCTTGAAAATCGGATCGAGGCGATCCACAGCATCCTTGTCGCCCCCGATCATCATACAATATCCGCGCTCCAGCCCCCAGACCCCTCCGCTCGTGCCCACATCCAAATAGTGCAAACCCTTCGGACGAAGCGCCTCGCTGCGCCGACGGTCATCCCGGAAATAAGAATTCCCCCCGTCAATAATCGTGTCGCCCGGCTCCAGCAACGCCGCCAGTTCTGCCACGATTTTGTCCGTAATCGCTGCAGGGATCATGATCCATGCGGCACGCGGCTTTTCCAGCTTTGCCACAAAATCCTCCATCGACGTTGCCCCGACCGCCCCGTCGGCGACCAGTTCCGCTACCGTTAGTGGATTCGTGTCAAACACCACACATTGATGCCCATTGCGCAAAAGACGCCGCACCATATTGGCACCCATTCGTCCGAGACCGATCATTCCTAGTTGCATAGATTTTGTTATTGAGAGGTTGAACCGCGTGACGATCCGACTCTGTTCCACCACCGCTCTTAGAACAACAAGAATTTCCGATTTTTCCCCGGGTCCGCCCGACCGCGCGTTTCTCATTCGAAGTTCGAAGTTGAGATTTCGACGTTGGACGTTCCTTCGGGCGTTCAGAAAACAACCGCAGAGGCGGATCGGCATGGTCCCGACAATCTCATCGCAGACCAGTCGGCCCGTATGGTAGCTTAAGGGTTCGTGAAAAATCGAGTCATCGTCGTCGGGGCAGGGGCCGCAGGGCTGGCTGCGGCGGACAGCCTGCGAGAGAGCTGCGAGTGCCTGATCCTGGAAGCCTCAGATCGCGTCGGCGGGCGGGTGAAACATCTCGAGGGTTTTGCTCCCTGGCCGATTGAGCTTGGCGCTGAAGAAGTCCATGGTTTGGACAACTGCCTTCGCTCCTTGGTCGAGGAAGCACGGGTGGATTTTTTCACGCACGAGAGCCGCGACGATGTCGTGAGACTCGATGGACGAATGGTTTCGCTCGCGGTTGCCTCGTCCGATCCCGACATGCAGCGGGCTTTTGATTTCATCGGCGGACTGGGCACCACAAAAAAGGAAAACTGGACCGCCGATCAAAGCCTCGTTTTTTCCAACTTTCCACGGAGAACCCGCCATTATCTGGACTCGCGCTTGGGCGTGGAACACGGAACGTCGCTCGATCGTCTGGGCCTCAATGGATTCGTCAACTACGAGAAAGGTTGGGAGGCGCGGGAAAACAACTACACCCTCAACGCACCTTATCTTTCCGTATTTTCAAAGATGATCTCGCGGCTTCAAAGTTGCATTCGGTTGAATTCCCCGGCCACCGAGATTCGATGGGGTGAGGGAAAACCGCGCGTGCGCCTCAAGAGCGGGGAAATCCTTGAAGCAGACCACGTCATCATCACCGCCTCGGTCGCCGTTCTCCGAGAAAACGAGCCCGTTTTCAGCCCTGCGCTGCCAGATGAGAAAGCCCACGCCCTCGCCTCCATCGGCATGGATGCCGGCGTGAAAATTCTACTGCGTTTTCGCGAACGATTCTGGCCGGAGGAGATGTATTTTTTACACACTGACGGCTTTCTCCCGCAGTTCTGGAATCCGGGCAAATGGCGCTCGCCGAGCGCCCATGTCCTGACCGCGTTCGTGGGCGGCACGCGTGCAGAATTTCTGGCCAACCTCGGCTGCGATCCCGTCGCCTTCGCCGTCCGGGAGCTTGATGAGGCTTTCGGGGGAAGAATTGCCTCCCGGGTTTTCGAGAACGGCCATTTGGCGGATTGGGGCAAAGAGCCGTTCGTGCGCGGTCTTTACAGCTACCCCACCCCAGCTACCACCCACGATCACCGAAAAGCTCTCGCTGCACCGCTTGCTAATAAGATTTTTTTTGCAGGAGAGGCCACCGACTTGCATGGACACTCCGGCACCGTTCATGGAGCCATAGATAGCGGGCGCCGGGCGGCTCAGGAGATCCTCGTGAGTGCCTGAAACCAACTACATCGTCAAAATGGTGCAATTCACGTCGAAACCGCCCTACCACCTTGGGTAGGGATGCCTCGTCGATGCGTCCGTCGAGAATACCGATTTCAGCATAGAGATGGTATTAGCAGGCAAAACTTCCCAACCCGACTTACGACGCGACTTTCCACAGTTGGAGAACTCTCAGGTAATTGGCCCGCTCGAATGCGGCCGGATCCGGCGAGTTTCGATGACTCAGGCATCCGCGCATTTCGGCGATATCTTCGTATTCGTGCTCCTGCATCCATTGGGTAAAATCTTTCGCGAGGTACTCGAGAGCTTGCGGGCCGTGGCGGAGAATCAACGAGACGAGTTGCAGCACATCGGCGCCGGCCATGATGCCTTTGACTGCGTCGTGCACCTTGTGAACGCCCCCGCTAAGAGCGAGAGCTGCAGTGGTTTTTCCATGGAGCACGGCCATCCACCGAATGCGCAGCAGCAGTTCCGACGAGGTGGAGAGGAAAATCTTCGGCTCAACCGTCAGATTCTCAATATCGAGGTCGGGCTGATAGAAGCGATTGAAAAGCACAAGCCCGTCCGCTCCGGCCATCGCGAGCCGCGCCGCGAAATTCGGCAGCGATGAGTAGAACGGCGCGAGTTTGACGGCGAGCGGGATGGTGAGGATTTCACGCACACCGGCAACGATCTCTATAACGCGCTCTTCAACATCCAAGCCAGTCTCGGCAGGGTCTGTCGGAACTTCATAGATATTGAGTTCGATGGCATCCGCGCCAGCGTCCTGCATCAACTTCGCGTGGGAGATCCAGCCGCCGGCCGTGCGTCCGTTAAGCGAGGCGATGACCGGAATGGCAAGGTGTTGCTTGAGCCGCGCGATATGGCTCAGGTATTCCTCGGGACCGAATGAGTATTCAGACGGATCTGGAAAGTAACTCGTCGCCTCCGCATAAGATTCCTCAATCGCCTCGGTGAACGAGTCAACGGCACACGCATCGTTACTAAGCTGTTCCTCGAAAAGCGAGTGAAGGACGAGGGCGGATGCACCCGCGTCTTCCAAACGGCGGGCCATGTCGAGGTCGTCGCCGAGCGGCGAGGCACCAACCAGAAACGGTGACCGCAGTTGGAGTCCAAGGTAGGTCGTGTCGAGTTTCATGGTTGAACGGGTTGATCGGTTGTTCCGCTAGTGGAAAGGCGGCGGTAAAGTTCGTAACGCTCGCGAACCTGCTCCTGCCCGAGCGCGGCGAGGCGGCCTGCCCGCTCTTTGTCTCCCGCCGCGGTGAAGCGGTAGCGGAATTCGTTTTCGGTAAACCGACTCAGCGGAAGCTTGGGTGCGGGGGAATCTAAGACGAGTGCATTGAGACCGGACGAACGGCGGCGCGGATCGTGCCGATAGAGCGGCCAGTAACCGGTATCGACCGCGAGTTTCTGCTGCTCAAGCCCGTGGGACAAGTTGTAGCCGTGGGCGATGCAATGGCTGTAGGCAATGATAAGCGATGTGCCGTTGTAGGATTCCGCTTCGGCAAATGCCCTCACGGTCTGCGAGTCTTTTCCGCCAAGCGCAACCTTTGCGACATACACGTCGCCGTAGCTCATCGCGTGGAGTCCCAAATCTTTTTTCGCGCGTTCTTTTCCAGAGGCCGCAAATTTCGCAACGGCACCGATTGACGTGGACTTCGACTGCTGCCCGCCAGTGTTCGAATACACTTCGGTGTCGAGCACGAGAATGTTAAGATTTTCTCCGAGAGAAAGAACGTGATCGAGACCGCCGAACCCGATGTCGTAGGCCCAGCCGTCTCCGCCGACAATCCACACGGATTTTTTCACAAGGTAGTCGGACAAATGCGCGAGACGCGAGCGAAGGTGTTCGGGGATGCTCCCCAGCCGACCCCTCAGCGCCACCACGCGCACACGCTGCGCCGCGATACCGGCTTCATCGGACTGATCCGCTTCGAGGAGGCCGGTGACGAGCTCGTGGCCAATCGCGTCCCGGCACGCGAGGAGAATTTCACGCGCCTGCACTTCCTGATCGCTCACCGAGACACGCAGCCCGAGACCGAACTCCGCGTTGTCTTCGAACAGTGAGTTTGCCCAGGCCGGCCCGCGTCCGTCTTTGTTCGTCGTGTAGGGCGTCGTCGGAAGATTCCCGCCGTAGATCGACGAGCAGCCGGTCGCATTCGCGATGACCGCGCGGTCGCCGAAGAGCTGGGACAAGAGTTTGAGGTAAGGCGTTTCTCCGCAGCCAACGCATGCACCCGAAAACTCAAAAAGCGGTTGGAAAAACTGACTGTCCTTGACGTTGTCGTTTTTCAAATGCGTGCGATCAGGCATCGGGAGCGACTCGAAGAACGCGAAGTTGCCGCGCTCCTGATCTCGCAAAGGTGCCTGGGCGGCGGCATCGAGCGCTTTGTGGCTCGCGTTTGTTTTGTCCTTCGCCGGGCAGACATTAATGCAGAGGCGGCATCCCGTGCAATCCTCGGGCGCGACTTGAATCGTGTAGCGGTGCCCCGAAATCTCCGGCGAGCGGAATGCGACCGATGCAAAAGTCGGCGGCGCTCCGTTGAGCAGCGAGGTGGGATAGTGATTCGCGCGGATCGCCGCGTGCGGGCAAACGATGACGCATTTGTTACACTGAATGCACAGCGCGGCATCCCAAACCGGAATCTCCAGTGCGAGATTGCGCTTCTCCCATTTGCTCGTGCCAGTCGGCCAGATCCCGTCGGGCGGGAACGCGCTCACCGGAAGTTCATCGCCGCGCCCCGCGAGGAGCAACCCCGATACCCGCTGCACAAAGTCGGGTGCCTCGACAGGAATCGGCAGCGGGTTGGGACGCGTTGCTGTCGCAGCTTCGGGCACGCTCACCTCTTGCAGACCCTCAATGGCGCGATCAACTGCCGCCCAGTTTCGCTGGACGAGATCCGCGCCTTTTCGGGCGTAGGTTTTTTCAATGGCGGACTTGATCTCGGAGAGCGCTTTGTCGACGGGAAGGATGTCGCTCAAAGCAAAATACGCCACCTGCATGATCGTATTGATGCGCGCCCCCATCTTCGTCTCCTTGGCGATCCGATACGCGTCGATCACGTAAAAGCGCAGCTTTTTGGCGATGATTTCTTCCTGAATTTCCCGCGAAAGATGATCCCACGCCATGTCAGCGTGTTGCGGTGTATTCAGCAAGAAGATCGCCCCCTCGCGAGCCGCCTCCAGCACAGGTTGCTGCTCCAAGAGATGCGACTGATGGCACCCCACAAAATCGGCACCGCTCACAAGATACGGCGCATGGATCGGGGATTCTCCAAATCGCAGATGCGAAACGGTCACCGCGCCGGCCTTCTTGGAGTCATAGACAAAATAACCCTGTGCGTGCAGGCCAGGCACGTTCGCGATGATCTTGATCGTGTTTTTATTCGCGCCGACCGTGCCATCCGATCCCAGACCAAAAAAGACCGCTTGGAAGTACCGCTCGTCGGGGAGGCGAAAATCGCGATCCCAGCGCAGCGAGAGTCCGCTGACGTCGTCTTCGATTCCAACGGTAAACGGGCTCCGCGGCCGCGCGGCGTCCATCTCCTCAAAAACCGCAACGGCCATCCCGGGCGTAAACTCCTTCGAGGCCAACCCGAAGCGTCCTCCGGTGACGAGCGGCAGGTTGCTCCAACGCTCGCGACCACGTGACAGCACCGCGCTGGAGACATCGAGAAAGAGCGGTTCGCCGGGCGCACCCGGTTCTTTTGTGCGATCCAGAACCGTGATTTTTGAAACACTCGTCGGCAGCGTGTTGAGAAAAGCTTCCACGTCGAACGGACGGTAAAGACGAACCTGAACGACGCCGGTTTTCTTGCCTTGCGCGTTCAGGAACTGTGATGCCGCACGTAGCGTTTCGCCGCCCGAGCCCATCACGACAGCGACATGCACGGCTTCGGGATCGCCCGAGTAATCGAAGAGCCTGTAGGCCCGTCCCGTGTGCTCCGCCAGCCGATTCATCGCCCGTTGCACGATCCCTGGCACAGCCGCATGGAACGGATTCGATGCTTCACGGGCTTGAAAAAACGCATCGGGATTCTGAGCTGTCCCGCGAATGCTCGGACGATCCGGCGTGACCGCGCGCTTTCTGTGTGCACGGATCGATTCCTCGCTCAACATCGCGCGCACGATTTCTTCGGAGATCAAATCCACATCGTTGATCTCATGTGACGTCCGAAATCCGTCGAAAAAATGCACGAACGGCAGGCGGGCTTCGAGCGTCGAGGCATGGGCAATGCAGGCCATGTCGTGGGCTTCCTGAACATTGGCAGAGCACAAGAGCGCGACGCCGGTTTGCCGAATGGCCATCACATCCGAGTGATCGCCGAAAATCGACAGTGCGTGCGTTGCGAGCGAGCGCGCCGCCACGTGCATGCAAAACGGCAAAAGCTGACCCGCCAGCTTGTAGAGGATCGGAATCATCAGCAAAAGCCCCTGCGAGGCAGTGAACGTTGTGGCAAGCGAACCGCCTTGCAGCATACCGTGCACAGCCCCGGCCACGCCCCCTTCGGACTGCATCTCAACCAGCCTCGGCACGTGCCCCCAAAGATTCTTTTGTCCCTTCGATACCCATTCGTCGGCCAGTTCCGCCATGGTCGTTGACGGCGTGATCGGATAAATCGCTATCGTCTCGCTGGCTGCATAAGCAATCTTCGCCGCCGCTTCGTTGCCGTCCATGCTAGCCTTCATGCACATATTAGTGCAGCTAATATCTGGAATGTAAAGCGGCTCTACCATTTTCGCGCCGCAGAACACAAAAACCATGCTCTGCGTCAAATTTCGCGGGCATACGGCCTGCGTAGCGCTCAGATCAGCCCGAGCGTCGGGAACGTTCCGTTGAGAATTTCCCGCGAAGGCGCCTTGAGCCAGTTTTCGAGAACAGTGGCATAAACGCTTCGGAAATCGACGTTGTGAACGAGGTCTCCGTCGTGGAGATCGGTGAGGCTCGGCGCCTTGCCATAGAGTCCCGCCTTCACTCCCCCGCCAACGACAAACAACGGTGCCGCAGCCCCATGGTCCGTCCCGCCACTGGCATTCTCAGCGACACGCCGCCCAAACTCGCTGAACGTCATCAACACGACGCGGACGAAGTTTCCCTGCGCTTTCAAATCGGCCGTGAACGCGCCAATCGCACCGTCGAGTTCGCCGAGCAGGCGCTCGTGCGCGCCGGGTTGGTTGCCGTGCGTGTCGTAGCCGCCTTGGCTGACGTAGTAAACGCGGGTGGGCATTCCTCCTCCGATGAGCCGGGCGACAAGATTGAGCGAGTTCGCAAGATTGCCGCCGGGATACGTGACGGGAGCGACAGATTTCCGGGTGATCTCAAGGACTTTGTCGGAACTCATCTGAGCGTCCAGTGCGGTGCGGCGAAGAAAATCCAGCGTATCTCCGCCAGTGTCGGCCACGCCGTTGAGCATCCCGATACTCCCGCCGTCGTTAGACTCACCCGCCGGTGACTCGTTCATGCTGCGAAAAAACTCCTCGGCGGCTTTCGGGTCGGAGGCCTGCGCGGAATTGAACCGGAACTGCTCGGGACGAGCAAACGAGATCCCCGTCGGCTCCGCAGCCGAAAACGCTTGTGGTGTTTGACTCCCAATGTTCACGCCCACGGCGGGATCCGCGCCTTTGCAACACGAGTCGAAATAGCGTCCGAGCCAGCCTGTGGTGGACGTTTTGTT
>JBBRHN010000030.1:0-12202 GCA_038222685.1 Chthoniobacterales bacterium
ATCGAGCTCTCCGGCCTTGTCAAACTCCGCAGCCACATCCTCAACCAGATTACCCAAAACAATAATCTCCAAGAAACCCTCAGCGACAAAAACATCCTCCGCATCCTCGCCAGCACCGTTGCCGCGCTCAAAAAACAAGAAGTGAAAATCCGCAGCCTCATTGTTGCCACAATCAAACGCTCCCCCTCACTCACTTCTAACGTCAACCGCCTTAAGGAAGTCCAAGGCATCGGCCTCGTCACCGCCTTTTCCCTCCTCTCCTTCATGCCCGAACTCGGAACCCTCTCCGATACCCAAGCTGCTTCCCTCGCCGGCGTCGCCCCCTTCAACCACGACAGCGGTCAATTCCGCGGCCAACGCCACATCCGCGGCGGTCGCTCTCACCTCCGCTCAGCCCTCTACATGGCCGCCCTCGTCGCCTCCCGCTACAACACCGTTCTCAAACCCCTCTATCAACGCCTCCTCGCCGCGGGCAAACCCAAAAAACTCGCCCTCACCGTCCTCATGCGCAAACTCATCCTCCTCGCCAACCGCCTATTAAAAAATCCCTCTTTTTCCCTTGCCAACTAAGACAGTCGCTTACCCTTTTTGCCTTTCCCCTTTTCTATTTCGGGTCCAGCGGCGCTTGTTGCTGCGCCTGCTGGGCCTGCTGGGCCTCTTGTTGAGCCTGAACGGCTTGCGCCTGCTGGGCTTCTTGTTGAGCTTGGCGCGCTTGTTCTTGCTGTGCCCGCTGAGCTTCTTGTTGAGCTTGGCGCGCTTGTTCTTGCTGTGCCCGCTGAGCTTCTTGTTGAGCCTGACGCGCTTCTTCTTGCTGTGCCCGCAGAGCTTCTTGTTGAGCTTGGCGCGCTTCTTCCTGCTGTGCACGCTGAGCTTCTTGTTGAGCCTGACGTGCTTCTTCTTGCTGTGCCCGCTGAGCTTCTTGTTGAGCTTGGCGCGCTTCTTCCTGCTGCGCACGCTGAGCTTGTTGAGCCTGACGCGCTTCTTCTTGCTGTGCCCGCTGAGCTTCTTGTTGAGCCTGACGTGCTTCTTCTTGCTGTGCCCGCTGAGCTTCTTGTTGAGCCTGACGTGCTTCTTCTTGCTGTGCACGCTGAGCTTCTTGTTGAGCCTGACGAGCTTCTTCCTGCTGTGCACGCTGGGCTTCTTGCTGAGCTTGGCGCGCTTCTTCTTGCTGAGCCTGCTGAGCTTCTTGTTGAGCTTGGCGCGCTTCTTCTTGCTGTGCACGCTGAGCTTCTTGTTGCGTCTGGCGCGCTTCTTCCTGCTGTGCCCGCTGAGCTTGTTGTTGAACTTGGCGCGCTTCCTCCTGCTGTGCACGCTGAACTTCTTGCTGTGCCTGCTGAGCTTCTTGCTGCGTCTGGCGCGCTTCTTCTTGCTGCGCCCGCTGAGCTTCCAACTGAACCTGCCGTGTTTCAATTTCCTCAGCCTGATCGGCTTGTTCTCGTGGAGATGCGCTCGTATCGTCGTCGTCCTGTTGGATGCTTGGCGGCAGAGGAGTGGTTTCCACTTTTTGGGATTTTTGAGGTGTTTCTTGTGGCGTAGGTGGAACTGGTTCTTGCGGTTCTGGTGCTCGGATATCTTCTCTCTCGGTTAAAGGCGGTGTCGCCGCCTGTTGCGAAATCGGTGTTTCTGCCGCGAGTTGAGGGGCCTCTGGAAGCTCTGGAGATTGAGTGGGAATCGGAACGACAGGCGCTTTTTGCGGAAGTTCAGGAAGTTGAACTGGTTCCTCGGGGCCACCCACGACTGTCGGCGGCGTAAGCTGCTCGGAAAGTGGCGTTTCGACGGCGAGTTGAGGTGCCTCTGGGAGCTGTTGCGATTGATTTGGAGTGGGAACTAATGGGGCTTGAGGAAGCTGAACTGGGGCCTCGAGGTCACTAGCGACGATCTGCGGAACGGGCTCAGGCCTTGCCAAAGGTTCCGGCATTTTCTCGATGACGGGAATATTCTCATCTGGCTTCATGTCGGCAATTGCCAGATGGTCTTTCAATTCTTCCCTGACCTCAGGATCGAGTTTTTCCGCTCTTTCCACCTGCGGACGATCAAGCCGCCCCTGCACGATGTCCGGCTTCAACGAGAGGTTGTCCGGGGCATCAATCCTGGGAGCGGCTACGATCAAGTTATCACCATCAATGCGAGGCCGGAGCGCGATGGGATTTTGTCCGGGCAGAGCCCGCTGGTTGGCCTGAATGTTGTAAAATGGAAGTGGGCGTCCTGCCGCTTCACTCATCTGTTTGTAACCGGGGCCGCCAACGATAATCGTATTATTGATGACATTGATATTGGTGATGTTGACGGTGTTTTGAATCAGCGTGATATTTTGCCGAACAGGCAGCTGATGGCGGTAAACCGGCTCAGCGAAAGACCTGACAGAAACAAACGTAAACCACGAGGCCCCGATGCCGAAGCGCACTTCGACACTGCTATCCAATGGCCTCGATCTCCATGCCAGTGTCTCTGGAGGAAGAGGCGCCCAACCGACAACGCTCCCGCTTTCGCGCCATGTCACCCATGCAGGCGCCCACTCTTCGCCGGGAATCCAAACCCAACCGTAGGTGCGCAATAGAGCCCATCGTCCGTAATGATACACAGCCCAACCAAAAGGTTCGTCCGACAGCCACGTCCAACCCCGATTTGTGCACGCCCACCGTCCGCGGGAATACGGGCGCCAATCGCGATGGCGCGCTGCCGCTGGACGCCAGACATAGCCGAAGTTCGGAGTTTGGAGCCATGCGCCATAGGGGCTAAGGGACTTATGGAATGTCGAAAAACTCCCGACAGCTTGCCTACTTTCAAAAGCTGGGTTCGCGCGGGCTTCCGGAATAACCACGGCAGTGCGGCCCGCTGAATTCTGCTGTTCCGGCGTGAGGCGTTGCTGTGGTGTAGAAACTTGCCTCTGATCTGCGTCTGCTTGCAGCTTGTTGACTCGTGCCTCGCGTTTCGCAAGGGCCGCCTCACGAGCGGTGATCGAAGCTCGGAGTTCCTTGGAGTCGCGGATTTGCTTTTGCTGCAAAGCCAGCCTGTCCGCTTCCAAGGCCGCTTGCTCCCGTTCCGTAGCCTCTCGCTCGATAGCAAGAGTTTGCTCGGCCAGTTGAGATTCCAGTGCCTTCTCGCGTTCAGCACCCTTTGAAGCTTTGCTCTCCAGTTCACTCAGACGTTGTTGCAGACTCGGATCTTTGCGGTCACAACCGGTAAGGGCGAGCGCAAGGAACAGGGGAGCTAAAAGAGATCTCATAATATAAAATAGCGGACATATTTACAACGTTCGCGCCACGGTTTTATTCAAAGACGCTCTGGGCCGACGCCCGCCCGCGCCGAAGCTTGCCTTGCGCAGTGGCCCGAGTTCCCGGCTTGCGCTTTCTCAGGAAGAGGTTAGTTCAAAGTCCTCGCCCCACGACTTTGCACATCGCAGTTTTAATAGAATGGCCAACAAAACAACTTTAACAACGCTCGGCAGCGGACTTCGCATCGCCACTTGCGAAATGCCCCACGCCGAAACCGCCTCCATGGGCATCTGGGCCTCCGTCGGTGGCCGCCACGAACCCGCCCAACTCAACGGCATCTCGCACTTCATCGAGCACATGCTCTTTAAGGGCACGGCAAAACGCTCCGCGCGCCGCATCATGCAGGAGATTGAGGGAGTCGGTGGCGACATGAACGCTTACACCGCCGAGGAACGCACGTGCTATTACGCCACAGCGGCTGCGGAGTTTTTCCCGCGCGTCTGCGATGTCCTGTGCGATCTCTACACCGAGCCGCGATTGTCTGCGCAGGATATCGATCGTGAACGGGGAGTCATCGGTGAGGAAATCCTCATGTATCGCGACGAACCGTCGTCCCACGTTCAAGAAAATCTCAACGCAACCTACTGGCCAAGCCACCCCCTCGGACGCCCCCTCACTGGAACCGCCGAATCCATCGAGGCCATGGGTCGCAACGAATTTATCGACTACCGGAAAACCCATTACCACGCCGCCAGCACGGTCGTCTCCGTCGCCGGAAAAATCAGCCACGAAGATGTCGTCGAACGCGTGGAACGTTCGCTCGCGAGCCTCAAGCGCGGACGCAAGCCAGCCTCGCGCCCTGCGCCGAAAGTGCCCACCCGGCCCCGCATCCACGTCGAGCCGCGCGACATCCAGCAAACTCAGGTCGCCATGGCTTTCCCCGCATTCAGTCACCACGACGAACGCCGATACGCGTTTCATCTTCTGCACGTCATCCTCGGCGGCAACGCCAGTTCGCGACTCTTCCAGGAACTCCGCGAAAAGCGCGGCATCTGCTACTCTGTCAGCACTCATCCCCTCACCCTCGACGACTCGGGCGTGCTTAACATCTCCATCGGACTCGACAGGAAAAACCTCGCGAAGTCACTCGCACTCATCCTCACCGAACTCAACAGCCTTCGCGAAAAACCCGTCGGTGCCGCGGAACTCAAACGTGCAAAAGAATACTCAGTCGGTGCCAGTCGCATGTCGCTCGAACGTGCTTCAAGCCAGAGCATGCGCATCGGCAGCTCGGTTCTTGTTTATGGCGAAATCATCGCCCCGGAAGTTGCCCACGACCGGATCCGTGCTGTCAAAGCCAGCGATATCCAATCCGCCGCACGCGACGTGCTCGACCCTTCGCGACTGACACTCGCCATCGTCGGCCCCGAACCCGATACCCCAATGCTCGAAAGGATTCTCGGCCTGTGATGGGCGTAATTTTTGACTGGGATGGAGTCGTGATCGATTCCTCCGACCGCCACGAACAATCGTGGGAACTCCTCGCGACCGAACTCGGCAAACCGCTGCCTACAGGACATTTCAAGGCGGGCTTCGGGAAAAAAAACCAGGAAATCATCCCGACGATTCTGGATTGGTCGCAAGACGCTGACGAGATCGAGCGCATCGGCAACCGCAAGGAAGAGCTCTACCGAGAACTCGTCCGCGGGCATGGTGTCCACGTTCTCCCGGGAGCACGTGAGTTGCTCGTTGCCCTCCGCGAGGCCGGTATCCCTCGCTCCATTGGTTCCTCCACCCCGCGCGCCAATCTCGATTCCATTTTTTCCGCTACGGGATTGGATGAACTCTTCGATGCCGTCGTGAGTGGCGACGATGTGACGAATGGCAAGCCGGCACCCGACGTGTTTCTCCTCGCCTCGTCACGCCTCGCCATCCCTCCTGCACAATGCGTCGTTATCGAGGATGCCCACGTTGGCATCGAAGCGGCACACCGGGCAGGAATGAAGGTGCTCGCCGTCGCCACCACAAACCCGCTCGCCGACCTGACCCGCGCCGACGCCGCCGTGGCCTCGCTCGAAACGGTCACGCCAGACTTCCTCCGGCGCATGCTCGCCGCGTAACGGAGGTTTTTGTATTGGAATCGTCCGTGCGTTTCTTTGTCATTCCCGCATGAAGTTCGTGACCCGCCTTCTCTTCCTCATCTTCGTCGCCGCCCTGCTCGCCGGTGGTGCCGCGCTGGCATGGTTCGCTTCGGTTCGGTCCGAGAAGCAATCCAACCTCTCGTCAACCTCATCGATCTTCAGAACCTCCACCGGCGACATCGAATACCTCGAAGCCGGCACCGGGCCTGCCGTGCTCGTTTTCCATGGTGCCCCCGGCGGCTACGATCAAGCCATGCTCATCGGCAATGAGCTGGTTGAAGCTGGGTTCCAAGTCATCGCCTTCTCGCGCCCCGGCTACCTCCGCACGCCTCTCGTCACCGCCCAAACACCCGAACAGCAGGCAGACGCCGCCGCAGAACTTGTCGCATCGCTCGATCTCCCGAACGTCGCACTCGTCGGGGAATCCTACGGCGCGCCCGCCACGCTCGAATTTGCCCGCCGTTACCCGGAAAAAACCCGCGCCCTCGTGCTCATCTCGGGCGTCACCAAAGCCCTCCCGCCGGATAAAAAAAATCCCCCGCTCCCCGAGGTTCTCAACGAAGCACTTACCGGCGACATCGGCGCGTGGTGGCTTGTCGAAACCGCAGGACGCGAACCCGAAAAAGCACTTTCTTGGACCTTCGATCTCACCCAAACGGGAGACGATACCACGCGCGAAGGCTGGATCCGATCCGTCAAATCCAACCCCGCGCAGCTCGAATGGTTCCGCGATCTCGTTGGCACATTCCATCCGCTCAACCCCCGCGAATCCGGCATCCGTAACGACCTTCTCCAAGTCCGCGCACTTCCACCCTTCCCTTTCGAAACACTCACAATCCCCACTCTTTTCGTCCACGGCGCCCAGGACAAATTCCTCCCCGCCGCCGACATCGAAGCCGCCTCGAAAAAAATGCTCAATGCGCGTCTGCTCGTCCTCGAAACCTCCGGCCACATCGTTCAACTTGGCCCCGATGCAATAAGCGCCAGCCAGAGGATCATCGAGTTCCTGCGCGAGTTCAGCGGCGCACAGCCGGCGCCGTAAGGTTCAAGCAAACGCCTTGCGCAGCGCGTCCTTTGCAACGCGCGCCGTTGTGTCGATGTCAGCGCTACCGTGCGCCAGCGACAAAAAACCCGCCTCAAACGGGGAAGGTGCAAAGTAAACACCTGCGTCGAGACACGCGTGAAAAAACGTCGCGAAGCGCGCACGATCACTAGCCATCGCCTCAGCCACATTGCGCACCGGCCCTTCTTGAAAATACAAACAGAACATCGACCCGATCCGATGAAAAGTGCACGGCAAATTTTCCAGCGCGACTCGCATTTGCTCCTCGAAGCGCGCGCCGATTTCCTCAAGCCTTGCCCACCCGTCCACGCGCTCCATTTCCCGAAGCTGCGCCAGCCCCGCAGCCATCGCGAGCGGATTTCCCGACAACGTCCCAGCCTGATAAACAGGGCCTTCAGGCGACAGGCAGCTCATGATTTCCGCTCGCCCGCCAAATGCGCCGACAGGCAATCCCCCACCAATCACTTTTCCCATCGCGGTCAAATCCGGACGAATCCCGTAGACCTCCTGCGCCCCGCCACGTGCCAGCCGAAAGCCCGTCATCACCTCATCAAAAATCAACACCGTGCCTGCCTCGTCACACAGCGCGCGCAGTCCCTCAAGAAACCCCGGCTCGGGCAAATACAACCCCGCATTCGCCGGCACCGGCTCAAGAATGATCGCCGCGAACTCGCCCGGATTCGCCTCAAACGCCCGCCGCACCGCATTTAAATCATTGAACGGGACCGTGATCGTCAGCCGCGCAAAAGCCTCCGGCACACCAGCGCTATCGGGGTTTCCATGCGTCAGTGCCCCGCTCCCGGCTTTGACCAGCAACGAGTCAACGTGTCCATGATAGCAGCCCTCAAACTTCAAGATCTTGTCGCGCCCCGTGAATCCGCGTGCCAGCCTGACGCAACTCATCGTGGCCTCTGTGCCGCTATTGACCATCCGCACTTTTTCCACGGACGGCACCATCCCGCAAATCGTCTCGGCCATTTCCACCTCAAACGGATTCGGCGTGCCAAAACTCAGACCGCGCAAGGCCGTCTCGCGCACCGCCTCGACCACCACCGACGCCGCATGACCGAGAATAGCCGGCCCCCACGTCCCCACATAGTCAATCAACTCGCGCCCCTCGACCGTCGTCAGTCGACACCCCGCCGCCGATTGCACAAAAAATGGCTCGCCTCCGACTCCGCGAAACGCCCGCACAGGCGAGTTGACCCCACCGGGTATTCGGAGTTTGGCGGCCTCAAAAAGTTCGTGCGATGTTTTCACAGACCCTGTTCTTAATCCGCGCATCCGCCCGATGCAAACGGTGAATCAGAGCCCGCTCGCAAATTGCGTGACCGAGAACTCCGTCGTCGTCGCAATCTTGTCGAGCCCCGCCGCAGCATCAAAAACCTCGACAAACTCCGGCGAATTCGTCGCCAATGCCACCGTCGTCCCTGGCTCCAAACTCACAAAAAAACCGAACGCCAAAACAGCAAACGCCACCCCACCCAGCCAGCGCAACACGAAAATTGGAACCATAGACCGCGCCGGTGTCGTCCGGATCACCGCCATCACGCGCCTTGAAAAATAGGGCGAGACGTTCACCGGACGCGACCGTCCGAGAACATTCCAAACTTCGTCGCCCTTCTGCCAATCGTTCATCATAACCATCCAACCCCGCATCCGCCCGCAAGTTGCGAAATCTTTCTACCGCGATAGATCTCCCTGACAAAGCAGACGAAATCCCTCGCCCGTCAATACCGACGAAGCGCACTCGATGTCGTCGAGATGCAATGCCAAAACGGCCTTGTCACGAGGGCGACTCAGCAACGGATAACTGAAAAAAATATTCACTTCGGCCATCAAGATCGCCGCCAGCACGCTCGCCAAGTCGTTCGGTCCCTCTTCGAGTTCCACCACAATCATGTCGCACTCGCTGTGCGGAATATCGTGTTCTTTGAACAACTCCGCCGCCCGCTCCGGATCGCTCACAATCATCCGCCCGATCGCCGACTCCGACGAGTCCTGAATGCTCAAAGCCAGCACCACCACGGCGTTCTCGTTCAGCAACTTCACCACCTCCAACAGCGCGCCGACTTTGTTTTGTAAAAAGACAGAAAATTGCCGCACGAGCGGGCTTTGGAGTTTCTCAGTAGTGGCAGTGCTCATCGGAAAATTACTTATAGGAATACACGAGACAAAATGGAGCTTTCTCCCCGTCCATTAACTCAATCTGCACCAGATACGGCCCGCTCATCACCGGCGCAAAACCCGCCGCCGCCGTCGCAATCTCGGCATAGAGTTCGGTCTCAACGGGTTTACCCTTTGCATCAAACACCTTCACCGCAATCTTGCGCGCAGGGTTCGTCGCAGCTCCCGAAAACCAATACTCGTTGCCCGCAAAAAGATTTACCTCAAGCAAAAGCGGCTTCCCCAATTCCAGCGTGCCGGACCAAAAACCGTCCCGCACCTTATACCCGTCGTTGGCAAAAGCTCCGGCCAACTCCAGCGCATGGCTCCGCGCCAACGGAGAATCGGATACCGTCGGCGCTGGCGTCGGGGCCTCTTGAGCAAACGCGCTCGCGCAAACCCCCATCAACACAATCAGGGCGAGATTTTTCATGACTCCTCCTTCGGCACTTCCGCAATCATTTTCACCACCCCCGCCATAGCCGCCGACAAAGTGCTCACCGCCTCGGAACTCAGTGGCTGCCCCGGATCGGCCGACACAATTTTGAGCACAGCCTCCAGCCCGCCGGTCACCGCAACCACTTGCGACGTCGCGCGGTTTTTCTCCGGCAGCTTCGCAAGTTGACCGAGAAGAAACTGCACGATCGACGGCTGCCGCAAGAGCTCGGCGAGTTCCGGTGAATAATTCGAGGCGATGTAACCCGAGGCAACCTGCATTCCCCGCACCCACGCGCCCACCGTCACGAGCGTCACCAACGAGTCGTCTTTCTGCTCGGCCATCGCCAGCTTGACTTCATTCTGCGTCGCTTCCAGCTCCTCGCGCAACACAGCCCAGTCGTTATTCTCCGCAAAATCGCTGATACTATTCCCGCGTCCGAGAATGCTCTGGCTCACGTTCAACTTCTTAGCGAGGTTGATGATGTCTTTGCCCGTGTTTTTCACCCCCTGCGAGTCCTGTGCTTCGACCGCGATATAACCGTCGGCCACCAACACTCCGAGCATCAAAGCCATCTGCTCGCGACTCGAAGTCAATGCCGCCGACTGCGAAGAAAAAAGCTGCGTCCAATTCGGCTGGCCCGCCTTGTCCATCGCGACAAAAAATTCGCCCGGTGTCGGAATGGTCAACGAATCCAACCGCGCAATCCCCGCAAGTTGTTGCTTCGTGAGCACGGATTGCGCCTGCAAGCCGCCCATCAGGCCAACGCTCGCCACCAAGCTCAACATCATCGCTCGCAATCCCATGAACTTTCGTTTTATACCGAGACACGTTCTTTGACCAGCGCGTTTCGAAGGATTCGAAAATCGCGGCTTTCTTTCCTCCGCGCGGGCGGGTTAGCGTGTCTTCTCCATGCGACTCCTCGCTGCCATCACCTGCGCGCTGCTCCTCGCCCCCCTGTCCCGGGCGCAGGTGTCCGATCCGGCGTTAGATACCGGACGCAAACTCGCCCCGTTCGTCCTCGCACTCAAACCGTCCGTCCAAATGAGCCCGCTCCCTCCGTGGATGCTTTCTCCGGCCGTCATTCATCCCGAGACGGCGACGATTGAGGTTGCGATCCCCGCCCTTTGGCAAGTCCCGACCGTTGAGGTTTACGCGCTCTCCCTCGTCTTCAACGACGATGGCGACGGCGGTCCCGCTGTCGAATGGCGCGGCCCCAACGGCACAACCACCACGATCTCCACCGGCCTCGGCGAAGCCGGCGTCTCCCTCGGCTGGAACTCCCGCACCCTCCTCCTCCCGCGGGACCTCACTCGCGAGGGCGGCACCCTCCTCATTTCCTACTACGGCAAATTCCAAAGCCTTATCAACCTCGCGATCCGCCCGGCTCGCGAAAATCTCCTCGCCGTTCTCGGCGCGGGATCCGATCCCGCCCTCTTGGACGAAGCCCTCCGCGTCTTCGAACGTCAGGAAGTCAGCGGTCACCGTTCCAGTCCCCTCACCGGGGATGTGCGCCGCGGTTCCGTTGTCGAGGCCGAACTCTCAGCCAACGTTGAGGAACTCGGCGACGCCATCGAGTTTGTCATTCCCGTCTCCGGCGAAGTCGAGGCCACCATGCTCCGCCTCCAGGTCCTCGGCATCGACCCGGAAGCCTCACTCAAAGTCACCATCAATGGCACGGAAGCCGGCTCCGTCGGGTTTCCCGCATTCCGCCTCGACGACCCCGCCCTCGTCCCGGACAGCCTCGGACGCCTCATTCTCGCCGGTTGGCGCGACGGAGCCCTCTTCATCCCAGCCCGCTATTGGACCCCTGGCGAAAACACCCTCGTCCTCACCCTCAAACGCTCCCCCCTCGAATCCGCACGCCCCGTCTTTCTCAAAAACACCCTCCTCCACGTCCGCTTCGGCGCCTCCCCAACGCTCCCCGCCACGTCCTCCGTCGAATCATCCGAACCCGACTTCTTCCTTCCCGACCCCCTCGTCCCCGACCCCGCCGAACTCACCCGCCCGGAAATCGTCACCGGAGCGCGCTAATCCCCGCCACGTCGACCACGCTCCCAAAAAAACCGCGCGCAGCGTTCTCATGGAGGGACATCCTCCGGCATGTCCCACTTCTCTCTCGGAATCGTAGCCGCGCACGCGATCAGCCCGCTTTGCCATTGACCGATTCGCCTGATAGCGCGACGCTCGTGGAATCATGAAGCCCCGCCATGAAGCCGGGATCACCTTTGTCGAGGTGATCATTTGTTTATTGGTTTTGGCTGTGCTCGCCTCGCTGGCTTTGCCTTCCATGCCCGGAGGCCTCAAGCGCGGACAAATGACGCAAACCTTGAGCAACATGAAACAGCTCCACCTCGCCACGGAGCAAATGGCCCTCGACCGAGCAACGACCGGAGACACCAACGTCGGCTGGCCGGGCGACATCGGCGGGACTTTTTCTCATTGGACAACCGCTCTCGTCACAAACGGCTATCTAACGACAAACGACCTTTGCAAAATGCTCTCAGCTCCAGGCATTGTCGTCCCGCTCGGAAAAATTCCGAATGAAAACAACACCGCACTTCGCGTCTATGCCGTCAAAGCGACGTCAGCCAGCAAGGCCGTGTTCCTTACTTCGGCGAACTTCACGAACACCCCCGCCGGAGGCCAACCACTCCAATCCTCAGCGAAGCCATACGGTACCAAAGGTTTTATCGTTCTCCGCAAAGGCGGCGACGGTTCTATTCTTCAAGCCCGCCAAGTCGGGACCACCAACATCATTGGCGAGTTCGCTCCGATCTGCCCCTGAAAAAACTTCCTAAGAAAATGCCGTCCCCCGCGTTGACCCGGTAGAAACCCATGTCACCGGAAGTAATCATCAATCGCGCACTGGAGTGTTTCGAGCGTCCGCTCATCAGCCACGCGAAGGCCATCACCGGCGACCTGGAATCCGCCCGCGACGCCGTGCAGGAGACCTTCATCCGCCTCAGTCACCAGGATGTCACTGCACTCGAACCACGGCTCGCCCCGTGGCTTTTTTTGTGTGCCGCAACTGCGCCCTCGACCACCGCCGCAAAATCGTGCGCTTCAGCGAAGAGCCCATCGACGAGGAATCCGTTTCCGAAGCCCCCTCACCCGCCGCCGAGGCCGTCGCTTCCGAAGAAGGTGCCATGCTCCGCCACCTCGTCGCCCAACTCCCCCG